>NZ_BRLB01000010.1 GCF_027923465.1 Vallitalea longa | reverse complement strand
TACCGTAAGGTAGTAAGACCCCTTGAAGACTACAAGGTTGATAGGTCGGAGGTGTAAGCATGGTAACATGTTCAGCTGACCGATACTAATAGGTCGAGGGCTTGACCAAGGAAATATGTTTGAACCTGAGGGTTTGAATATATAAGAAGTCAAGCTAAGAGTTAAGATGTATAAGTTATGTAGTAGTTATTTGCTTAGGTTGATTGATAGTTTAATTAGTTAGTAACAATCAGTGTGTTGTTTTGAATAAATATTCCTCGATAGCTCAATGGTAGAGCATTCGGCTGTTAACCGAAGGGTTGTAGGTTCGAGTCCCACTCGGGGAGTTTAAATAAGGCTCGTTGGTCAAGCGGTTAAGACACCGCCCTTTCACGGCGGTAACAGGGGTTCAATTCCCCTACGAGTCATTTCGGTGGTAATGCGTTTATGGGAAACACCCGTTTCACATACCGAACACGATGGTTAAGACATAAACGGTCGATGGTACTTAGTTGGAGACGACTTGGGAGAGTAGATGGCTGCCGATTTTGTTATTGACAAAATTAGTGCTATATGCATATAATATAATATGGCGCCATAGCCAAGTGGTAAGGCAGAGGTCTGCAACACCTTCATCATCGGTTCAAATCCGATTGGCGCCTTACATTTTGTATAATCATTATAATGGCGCGGAGTGGAGCAGTCTGGTAGCTCGTCGGGCTCATAACCCGAAGGTCAAAGGTTCAAATCCTTTCTCCGCAATTTAATAACAGCTTATATAGCTGTTTTTTTGTTCTCAAAAAATTATTGCCCTAATTTTCTTGAAGGTATTGTCTATAAATGAATTCTAACAAATGACGATAATTTTATAAAAATACTTATAAAAATTATTATTTCGGATCAATAGACTTCCATATATACATATTAAATATGATAAAATTATTTATGGGGAGAAATATTCCATAAAAGCAAATAGCTGGTAATAAGATATTTACTATTACACTAATTTAATTTATAATATTAGCTAGGATAATATTGTAAATATAAGTTAATAATTTACTAGAGGTGATTATAAAGATGGATATAAAAGTGGGAAATGTGCTGTATTTGAAAAAACAACATCCATGCGGAAGTCATGAATGGGAAGTTCTTAGAACAGGTATTGATTTTAGAATAAAATGTTTAGGTTGTGGTCATCAAGTAATGATACCTAGAAAAAAATTAGAAAAGAATATTAAAGATATTAAATAATAAATATAAATTTGATATTCGAAAATTAATCATTATAATGTAAATTGTAAAAGTCTATTGCATTATCTAATAAACTATGTTAATATATTTAATTGTAGTATAGAAGTAAAATAGTAATTTTATGTCATGCTATATAATTATTGTAATGATAATTATTATCCTTGCTCTTATTTATATAAGGGCCAAAGTCCAAAAGGAGGTGTAATTAATGAATAATTACGAATTAGCAGTTGTAATCAACGGAAAAGTTGAAACAGAAGTTAAAGAAGCCGCTTTAGAGAAAATCAAAGGTTATATTGAAAGATTTGGTGGTAATATCGGTGAAATCGACGACTGGGGAAAAAGAAGACTAGCTTATGAAATTAATAAAGTAAAAGAAGGTTACTATTATTTTATTAGATTCCAATCATCTTCTGATGCGCCAGCTGAGATCGAAAAAAGAATTCGTATAATGGAACCTGTTTTAAGATTCTTATTTAAAAGATTAGAAGACTAATTTTCAAGGGGGTAATATTATGAATAAAGTTATATTGATGGGGAGATTAACAAAAGACCCAGAAGTTAGATATTCACAAAGTGCCCAACCTCTTGCAATTGCTAGATATACTTTAGCAGTTAATAGACGTTTTAAACGTGAAGGTGAGCCGGATGCAGATTTCATTAATATAGTAGCTTTTGGAAAAGCTGGAGAATTTGCAGAAAAATTTTTTAAAAAGGGTCAACAAATATGTATAGTCGGTAGATTACAAATTAGAACTTATGATGATGCTAACGGTAATAGAAGATGGATGACAGAAGTTATTGCTGAAGAGCAGCATTTTGCTGAAAGTAAAGCATCATTTGAGAAAAGAATGGCTACGGAGCCACAAGAGACATCAGTTCCTGCACCAGACAATAATAACGCCGATGGATTTGTTCCTATAGACGAAAGTTTTGATGACGATTTACCATTTTAGTATAACAAGAGATTTTTTATAAAGGAGGTAACACGATGGCTTTTCAAAAAAGAAAAGGTACAAGAAGAAAAAAACGTATTTGTATTTTTTGCGCTGACAAAAAAGCAACAATTGATTATAAAGATGTTAACAAATTAAAAAGATATGTTTCCGAAAGAGGAAAGATTCTTCCAAGAAGAATTACTGGAAATTGTGCTAAACATCAAAGAGCATTAACAATTGCTATTAAGCAATCAAGACATATAGCATTAATGCCTTATACACTTGATTAATAATATATTCTAGGGCTCTGAGAAATCAGAGCCCTTATTAGTGTTTATGTAATCTCTGAAAATATTAATATTATTTCTTAACTTTTCATATCTTCCATTAAATGTTATAATATGATTAAATATCAAAAATAGATAAATTAACTTATACTTAATAGATATAAAGTATTATAAATAAAAAAGGGGTTTATAATTATGGCTATGTATAAAGGGGAGTTTGATATTACTAAGACTATTAGAATCATTGAGAGATTGAAAAGTCAACTACTTTCAAATGTATCTGCTTTGTTTTCAAATATGGCTGAGAGTAATTCTGCTAATAGTAATGAAAATATTGATATATTAGCTGATGTAATAATTCTTTCTTATTTATTATCAGATAAATTAGGTGTTTCTAATGAGGCACTTGATATAAAATTGATAAATAAATTAAGATTAGCTAGTTTGCAAAATGAAGAAAATGAGGAATGGACAAAAGAAATATTAACACTATCAAAACATCTTAATAAATCAAGAGAAATAAAATAATATTTGAATGATTTGTTTAACGGATATATTTTGAGGTTGTTTCAAAATATAGGAGGTATTATGGAAAAGAATAATTCTAGATATATATTATTATTGATTATACTAATTATTAATACTATTTATAGTTACTTATTTTTAAGAAATACAGAAACGATTATCATAAGCTTTGTATTATTTATTCCAGTTGCTATATATGGTCTTAAGTATAAAATAGATGGCAGTTTGATTTTTTGCATGTTAGCAGTTTGTATTGCTAATTATATATTGTATGGTATTGAACATTTCATCTCCTATAGTATGGTAGTTATATTGCCTGCACTGATTATAAGCTATCTAGTTAGGGAAAAAATGCCTTTCACTAAATTGATATCTTTATCAAGCATATTACTATTTGCTTCCTTTTTAGGAACTATCATTTTATTAAAAACTATTTGTGATGTTGATGTTCTTACAACTTATTTTAATGGTATAGATATTATAGAAAAAGAATTTACTAATATATATAGTACTTATTTTAATAATAATACGAATTCTATAAAAGAGTATTCAATTGCTATAGGTACTTTGAAAAATACTTTCTATTATATGAAGTACTATTATCCAGCACTATTATATTTATTATGTTTAGGAATATCTTTTATATCTATTTTGTGTATTAGTTTTATAGCTAATAAAATGAAAATAAATAATTTTGGTTATGAAAATATATTAGGATTGAAAGTGTCCAGAAGTATTATAGGATTTTTAATGATTGTTATTATAGCAAAAGCTCTTTATTTGAATGGGAAAAGTAATTTGATGGTAGCAATTGATAATATATTGGTTATTATAGTTGTATTGTTATTCTTTTTAGGTATTTTATTTGAAATGTCGATAATCAAAAGAGTTAGAAATGCAGGAAGAAGAATATTACTGATATTGGTTTCTGTTTTTTGTCTTATATTTTTTCAAGCTTATTTTGTAGTAGCAGGTTTTATAGATAGTATTTTTCAGATTAGAGTGAAACTAAATAATGCATGAAAATAAGCATTAAAACTCTAAAAGTGGAAGATAATAATATGGAACTTCTTTAAATCTTAAAGGAGAAGATTATATGAATAAGAAGAATCAAATGAATAAACAAATAGAGAACTATTTTAGATGGCCAATAATATATTTAACATTTTTATTTATTCTAACGATTATATTATTTTTTGTCAATACTGTGGCTGGCGTTATTTCATTGGCATTTTTTTTGGTGTCTGTAGTAGTTAGTATTTACATTGGTACAGTAGCCAAACGACATTTAATGAGTGAGGTTATCAATTATGCCCTTACATTTGGTACTCTTCAAAAGAATTTTTTACAGAAATTCCAAATTCCATATATATTATTAGATATTGATGGAAGAATACGTTGGTTTAATGAGGAATTCGAGGGAATGATAGGAGAGAAAAAAATTCTTGATAAGAATATTAATGCTCTTATTCCACAACTTAATTCTACTATATTACCTGTTGAAGATGATACTGTTTTTGAAAAAGAAATATCTTTGAAAGATAGAATGTATAGAGTGATTATTAGAAGTCTTGTTATAGATAATGACAATACGTTAGATCCATATGATAGGATGAGTGATAGCGGTATTATCTATGCAACTTATTTCTTTGATATAACTAATGAAAAAGAATTACAGACTAAGAATGATGATCAAAAAGTAGTTGTTGGATTATTGTATATTGACAATTATGAAGAAGCTTTTCAGAGTATTGAAGATGTTAGAAGACCTTTGCTAGTTGCTTTAATTGATAGAAACATAAATAAGTTTGCAAAAAAAATAGATGGTATAGTCCGTAAATTCGAAAAAGATAAATATATGATTATATTCCAAAAAAAATATTTAAGAGATTTGCATGAAGATAAATTTGCTATACTAGATGTTATTAGAGAAATAAATATAGGAAATGAACTACCCGTTACATTAAGTATGGGACTTGGTGTTAACGATTATTCGTATATACAATCATTGGATTTTGCTAGAGTTGCAATTGATTTAGCTCTTGGTCGAGGTGGAGATCAGGCAGTTATAAAAGAAAGTGACAAATTTTTATTCTATGGAGGTAAGACTCGAGGAGTAGAAACAAGTGCTAGAGTAAAAGCTAGGATAAAAGCTTATGCGTTCAGAGAACTTATAGAAGATTGTGATAAAATTATTGTTATGGGTCATAAAGTCCAAGATTTAGATTCACTTGGAGCTGCAATAGGAATATATAGTTGTGCTAAGCTATATGATAAAACTGTTCATATAGTTCTTAATGAAATTACTTCGGCGGTAAGGCCTTTGTATGATCGTTTTGTTGAAGATGATAATTATGGTGAAGACCTTTTTATAGATAATGTAGAAGCTGTTAATTATGCTAATAATAATACATTGCTTGTAGTTGTGGATGTAAATAGACCAAGTTATACAGAGTGTCAAGAGTTATTTAAGTACGTTAATAATGTTGTAGTTTTCGACCACCATAGGGTTGGGGCAGAGCATATAGAAGATACTGTATTAAATTATATAGAACCTTATGCTTCTTCAACATGTGAGATGGTAACAGAAATAATTAGATATATTTCTGATAAAGTTAAATTAAGACCTATAGAAGCTGAAGCTTTGTTTGCAGGGATTACAGTAGATACTAAGAATTTTGTTATTAAAACAGGAGTCAAGACTTTTGAAGCAGCTGCTTATTTAAGGCGAAATGGAGCAGATGTTGTGAAAGTCAGAAAATTATTCAAGAATGATATGGAATCATATAAAGCTAGAGCAACAGCTGTTAGAGATTCTGAGTTATATAGAGATAAGATGGCGATATCAATATGTCCATCAGACATCCAAAATCCGATTCTTGTAACGGCTCAGGCTGCTGATGAATTACTTAATATATCTGGTATTAAGGCATCATTTGTTTTAACTAATGTTGATGGTACAATATATATAAGTGCTAGATCATTCGATGACATCAATGTGCAATTGATTATGGAAAAATTAGGAGGCGGAGGACATCTGAGTGTTGCAGGTGCTCAGCTTCATGATAATACCATAAATGGTGCTATAGAAATCTTAAAAGATACAATTGATGAATACTTAGAGGAAGGTGAAAAATAATGAAGGTCATATTATTAGAAGATGTTAAGAAGTTAGGTAAAAAAGGAGAGTTAATTAATACAAGTGATGGGTATGCTAGAAATTTTTTGTTTCCAAAAAAATTAGCTGTTGAGGCAACTAAAGCTTCTATAAACGATATGAAATTAAAAAAACAATCAGATATGAGAAGACAACAGGAGTTACTTGAAGAGGCTAAAGAATTAGGTGAGAAGATAAAGGGTACTTCCATTACCATAAAGGTAAAAGCGGGTGATGGTGGTAAAATATTTGGTTCTGTATCAACAAAAGAAATAACAAAAGCTGCAAAAGAACAATTGGGATTAGACATTGATAAGAAAAAAATGCAGATAAAAGAACCAATAAAAGCTCTTGGAACTCATATTATACCAATTAAATTGAATGCAAAAGTCAAAACAGAACTTAAAGTAAAAGTACAAGAACTTTAATTAGAATATAAGACCCTTAAAGGGTCTTAATGTTTCATAGAGAGTTTAATCTGTAACTCCTTAAACTAAAGGAGAAAATATGAGTTACTAATAAATACAAGTTTATTAATAGTAGCTAGACTGTTATAATTAAATGTAAATACATAAATGGACTCGTATATATGTAGAATGGCTAATAGTTTGGAGGGGATTTGGTGGATGCAGAAATAAAAGGGTTACCACCATATAGCTTAGAGGCTGAACAATCAGTTATTGGTTCCATGATATTGGACAGGGAAGCGATAACTACAGGTATGGAATCTTTGATGCCTGATGATTTTTATCAACCAGATTTAAAAGTTATATTTGAAGCTATTATTGATTTATTCAATAAGAATAAAGCAGTAGATCTAGTTACCCTAGAAAATAAATTGAAAGACGATGGAGTTCTAGACCAGATAGGTGGAATTAATCATCTATCCAAGTTAGCTATGTCTGTTCCCACATCTGCACATATTAAAAATTATGCTCAGATCGTTAAGGAAAAGTCAGTTCTTAGGAAGTTGATAAAAACAAGCAAAGAAATAATTGCAGAAAGTTATGATGGTAAGAATAAGTTAGAGGATACCCTTAATAGTGCTGAAGAGAAAATCTTCAATATTATGCAGGATAGGCGAACAGAAGAATTTTCCTCTATCAAAGATTTAGTTGTACCAACTCTGAATAAAATAGAAATGATACATAAGAATCAAGGAAAAGTTACTGGTATTCCTACTGGATTTATTGATCTTGATTATAAAACAGCAGGATTACAACCTTCAGACTTAATTCTAATTGCTGCTAGGCCATCAATGGGAAAAACAGCTATTGCTCTTAATATTGCTCAGCATGCAGCTATTAAAGAAAATGCTGCAACAGCTATATTTAGCTTGGAGATGTCAAAGGAACAATTAGTAAATCGTCTTCTATGTTCAGAAGCTATGGTTGATGCACAGAAAGTTAGAACTGGTGATTTAGAAGATGAAGATTGGGCTAAAATCGCTAGTGGTTCAAGTGTACTATCTAGTGCTTCTATTTACATTGATGATACACCTGGTATTACAGTTTCTGAAATGAAAGCTAAATGTAGAAAATTAAAGCTTGAGAAAGGTCTTGATTTAATTTTGATTGACTATTTGCAGCTTATGAGTGGAAATGGAAGGACAGAATCAAGACAGCAGGAAATATCCGAAATATCACGTTCACTTAAGGCTCTAGCTAGAGAGATGGAAGCACCTGTTGTAGCATTGTCACAGTTGAGTCGTGCTTGTGAATCAAGAGCTGATCATAGACCGATGTTATCAGATTTGAGAGAATCAGGAGCTATAGAACAGGATGCGGACGTAGTTATGTTTTTGTATAGGGATGAATATTATAATCCTGAAACAGAGGCTAAAAACCAAGGTGAGCTAATAATTGCTAAACAACGTAATGGTCCTACTGGTACAATTCATTTGGTTTGGATGGGACAGTATACTAAGTTTGCAAGTATGGAAAATAAGAATTACTAATAATTTTATTCAACAAAATTATATATAAATATTTATTTATAAGAATTTAACTACCTTGTAGAATAATCCAGTTCGGTTAAGATTCTACAAGGTTTAATTTTTATTTACTATCAGTATCCCTAACATTTAAGATAGTCAGATATTAGGTAAGCTATTAATTTTAATAATATAACTTTATGTAATGACTTTTTTATACTATTTTTAACAATAATTTAGGAAATCACATTGTATATTCTTTATGTATAAGTTATTTACTTAATAGATTTTCTATATCTGTATCAGTAAATCTACCGAATTCCTTAAATGTAGCAATATCTAATTCTTTTAGATCTACAATATGCTCGTTCTTGATGGCTTCTTTTATTTCATGATTCATACCTATTAATTTTGATTTATCTGTGTCAGTCAGATTTTTCACATGTTTGGGAAAATTAGTTTCTCGATATATTTTTGGTGTATATTCGTCTAATTTTATAAAATCATCATTAGCTATATAACCTTTTTCCCACCAAGTTTTTTCATATTGGATTAATTTATTTCTTAGATATTCTTTTATTTCTGTTATGTCTGTATTATTATTAACCAGTAAGTTAATTCTTTCTTTTGGGTCAGTTTCAAGATTGAACAATTCTTCTTTTCCGCCACCATAATAATAATTATATTTGTATTGTTTATTTCTTAGGCTTACCCATCTTTTATTGCCTTTGTTATGTTCTACATATTGATAATCTCTATCTTTTATGCCGTTAGTTGCGAATATACTTTCACCAGGTAATTTATAGTTAGCTGGATATTCTATTTCAGCAATATCTAGAAAAGTTGGAAATAAATCATTGAGGTCAACAAATCTATTGTCTATGGTTCCTTCCTTAAGACCTTCTTTGTATCTAGCTATAAATGGTATTTTACAAGAACCATCATAAGGTAAGAATTTTTGGAAAGTTCCGTTGTCACCTAACATTTCTCCATGGTCAGAAGTAAATATGATTAAGGTATTATCTAGTTGATTAGTTTTTTCTAGATAATCTAAGATTCTACCTATATTATAGTCGACAAAGGATATTGAAGAGTAATATAATTGTTTAGCTCTTTCAAGATATTCATCATTAGGATAATCAGCTATATGTTTGTTCTCTTCAGCAAGGGCGGATATAGGGGTAATGCTTTCATAGTATTCAGGGAGTTTTTTATCATTATAAATATTTGCCCACTCATTAGGCACATCAAATGGAGGATGAGGTTGTATAAAACTGCTCCATATCATAAAAGGTCTCTTATTATTATTTTCTTTTATTACATCAATAGTTTTATCTGCTACCCATGTACTTCCATGATGTTTTGTAGGAATAAACGACTGTTGGGGAAGCATGTATAATAGATGTCTAACCCCATGCATGCTACTGTAATAATCTAATCCCTGATTTCTGAGATATTGAGCATAATCATCATCCATAATATATTCAGGTATTTCCTCCATAATATGCATTCTATTGAAGCCATTATGTCTTCTACAAGGTTGAAAATGCATTTTACCGATAGCAACTGTATTATAACCATGATTGGATAATAGTTCAGGGAATGTTGGTATATCATAAGGCATTTGTCTACTGTTATCAAAGTAATTATCATCAAAACTATGGTATTTGGATGGTAGTCCTGATACGATATTATGTCTTGCTGGTATACATGCAGGGTTAGGGGAGTATGCATTGGTGAACATACATCCCTCTTTGGCTAATCTGTCTAAATTAGGGGTTTCCATATAATCATAACCACCAGCACATATGGTATCATATCTCTGTTGGTCTGTTGTTATTAATAAAATATTAGGTTTACTCATTGGCTATAAGCCTCCTTTTACTTTTCCTTTTCTTATAGACTCCTACGCCAATAAGTGTTAATACTGTTACAAGATAAGGCAGTATCTGTATAAGCTGTGGTGGGAAGCCATATAATTGAGCTTTCATAGTAACTGCATCAGTAAATCCAAATAATAATGCACCTAGTGATGTTCCCACAGGCATTGCATTACCGAAATTAGATGCTGCCATAGCAACGTATCCTCTTCCATTAGTCATATTATCTGTAAACATGGTTAATTGTCCTAATGAAAGGTAAGCACCGCCAATTCCACATAGGATACCACTAGCAGTCAATACCATGCATTTTAATTTAAATACATTGACTCCAGCAGTTTGTACAGCCATTGAATTAGGCCCTGTAGCTCTTATTCGTAAACCAATTTTAGTTTTGAACAATGTAATTTGTAACACAATCAATATTAATATTGATAAATATAATATTATTGATTGATGTGCGAAAGCTGATAAAATAGGAATATTTTCTAAAAAAGGTAAATCAATTGTTGAAAATCCTATTATTTTAGGAGAAGAAAACGCTCCTCTAACACCAAATAGAATATTTAGAAAATATTTAGTTATACCTAATGCAAACATGTTAATAGCAACCGATACGACAATGTTATCAGCTTTATATTTTATGTTGAAAATAGCAAATAATAGACCCATCAATCCACATATGAAACATGTGACAAGTAATGCAATCAGAGCTGATCCTGTAAAATAACTCATGACAACAGCAACGAAAGCTCCTATAAGCATAAATCCTTCTAAACCTAAGTTAACTAATTTTATTCTTTGAGTAATAAGACCACCAAAACCTGCTAGAAGTATAGGGGGTAGAAGTCTTAATGTTGTTTCAAGAACAGAAGTAATTAAATCTAGCATATGTTATCCCCCTTTTTATTTTTAGTTTTTAAATTGTTTTTTTTTCTGCTTTTTATAGAATTTATTGCAAAATCTGCAGCTATAAATACAATCATTACTGCTTGGACAGAGGAGATTAAGTCTCTGGATATATTACTCATAACTTCCATCTGTATAGCACCATTATTAAGTGCTCCAAAAAATATTGCTGTTATTATACATCCTAAAGGATTGTTTTTAGCTAATAATGCTACGGTAATACCTGTATATCCTAATCCGTTAGATATATCAGATATATATCTGTAGTTTACACCCATTACTTGTTCCGCTCCAGCAAGTCCTGCGATAGCACCACTTATCATCACTATAATAACAGTTCTTTTCGCTGCATTGATTCCAATGTATTTTGAAAATGATGAACTAATTCCTGATGCCCTACTTTCATAACCGAATTTGGTTTTAAATAATAATATATGTAGTATTATTGCAACGAGTATAGCTAAAACAAAACCTAGATTCAAATCATTCATAGGTCCTGCTAATTTTGGAAGTATTGAATTTTCACCTATCTTATATGTTGCACCAATAGGTAATTCTCCTTTGAATGGGTAGGTTGCTAAGTAATTGGAGAATAGCTGTGCTATACTATTTAACATGATACAGGTTATAAATATACTTATGTCTAATTTAATGTTTAGTATTGCAGGTATAAAAGCCCATATCATACCTACGATCATAGCAGCAATCAAACAAATAGGTACAGATATATATGCAGGTAAGGCAGGTAAATAAACTCCTACTAAGGCGGCAGTGATAGCTCCGAAGTATAATTGACCTTCTACACCGATATTGAATACGCCAGCTCTGAATGCGTATGCAGCAGCTAATCCTGTAAATAATAAAGGAGTTGCTTTTGCTAAACTACTACAGAATCCTTGCCAAGTTCCGAAGGCACCTTTGAAGAGTAATGAATAAGCTTCAATAGGTGATGTTCCTGTAGGTATTATAAGTAAAGCTCCTATTAGTAAGGATATGATTATTGCAAATAAAGGTTTGCCTAATTCTTTTAGTATCTTATTTCTATTCATCTATATCCTCCTGTCTTTTTGAACCTGCCATATAAAGTCCTAGTTCTTCTCTTGTTACTTCGTTAGCTTTTAGTTTACACACAATTTCGCCTTCATATAGAACTGCTATGGTATCACTTAGTGTAAATATTTCATCAAGGTCAGAGGATATAATTAGTGCAGCTGTTTTACTGTTTCTAAGTTCAATTATATAGTTATGGATAAAACTTATAGCACCAATATCTACACCTCTTGTTGGTTCAGCTGCAATTAATAATTTTGGATTATTAACTTTTGTTTCTCTTGCGATAACAACTTTTTGCTGATTACCACCTGATAGGTCATTTACATTTGTATTATGACTAGGAGTTCTTATATCAAATTGATTGATCATTTCTTTGGCTTTATCATTGATTTTGTTTTCATCTAAAAATTTAAACCCTAGAATTTTCTTAAGGAATTTTGGCATTACATGATAACCAGCAATACTGTTTTGTGCAATAGACCATTGCATACAGAGGCCTTCCTTTTTTCTATCTGCCGGGATATAACTAATACCCTGTAGTAGACGCTCTTTTCTGTTTTTATTAGTTATGTCTTTGTTTTCAAGCAATATTTTACCTTTAGTGGGTTTAGTCATACCTGCTATTACCCTTGCTAATTCACCTTGTCCATTACCAGATATACCAGCTATTCCTAAAACTTCACCTTCATTAATGGTTAGATTTATGTTTTTTAATGAATATAGACCATTGTTTTGTTTTATACTTACATTTTCTAGTTCTATAACAGGAGAACCTTGGATTTCTTTTCGATCCATGACAGGTGGGAGCTTTTTCCCTACCATGTATTCTGCTAATTGGTATTTATCAGTATCGCAGGTATTCATTTCGCCTACAACTTTCCCTTTTCGCATTACTATTATGTGATCTGATACTTCCATTACCTCATCAAGTTTATGAGTAATGAATATTATAGTTTTTCCTTGACTGGATAATTCTCTTATGTTTTTGAAGAGATCATTTGTTTCTTGGGGAGTTAATACAGCAGTTGGTTCATCAAGTATTAGAATGTCTACACCTCTATAAAGTGTTTTTATGATTTCTACTTTTTGTTGTACACCTACAGGAAGATTACCGATCAACTCATTTACGGGTATATTTATACCGTTGGATCTCATCAACTTTTTAATTTCTTTTTTTGCTTTATCGTAATCTATATATAGAGATTTAGTAGGTTCCATGCCTAATATTACATTTTCTAATACAGATAATTCTTCTACTAGCATAAAATGCTGATGAACCATTCCAATATTATTTTTTAGTGCATCAAGACTTGAATTAAAAGTTACAGGTTTATCATTGATTCTTATTTCACCTGTGGTGGGTTTTTGCAATCCATATAATATATTCATCAGAGTAGATTTTCCAGCACCATTTTCGCCTACTAGACAAACGACGGATCCTTTTTTAATTTTTATTGATACATCATCGTTCGCAAGAGTACCAGGATACTGTTTGCTAATGTTTAACATTTCTACAGCATAATTCATTAGTAACTTCTCCTTTAATTTTTTACTGAATCATTTTATAAAATAAGTAAGTTCTACTTTCTATTTTCCTTGAAATTGTACAAGGTATAACCTCATAGTTATTAATATCCATTTAATAGTAATATTTTAGGATAAAAAATAGAAGGTATCTGTTTTTTATCCTATTGATTATTTGTTTATAATAGTTTTGCTTAAGATATTTTATCAAAACATAATTTTAATTCTATTTCAATTATTTATTGAATACGTCTGTAACTGTTATTTTACCATCAATTATATCTTGTTTTATAGTATCTAATTGATCTAAGACTTCTTGAGGAATTATATCTTTTGTATATTTCAATTCTGTTATTCCAACACCGTTTTCAGCTAGACCATAGATTTTTTCACCTGATGTGAAGGTATCTTCTTTCACTTGTTTGATGAAATCATATGCAGCATTACCAACGTTTTTAACCATACTTGTAAGGATTTTACCTTCTACTATGTAGTCTTGATCTTGGTCTACACCAATACCATAAACGCCTTCTTTTTCTTTAAGAGCTTCAAAAAGACCTTCACCTGATTTGCTGGCGGCATGATATATAACGTCAGCATCTTCATCTATCAATTGGACAGCGAATTCTTTTCCTTTGCTAGGATCAGCAAAAGAACCAACATAAGTAGGTAGAACTTTTATATCAGGGTTAACGTATTTAGCTCCTTCTTCATATCCTACTGCAAATCTATTAATTCCTGGGATATCCATACCACCTATGAATCCAACAGTTCCACTTTTACTCATAAGTGAAGCTAATGCACCTACTAGGAAACTTCCTTCATGATCTGCAAAACGAGCTACAGCTAAATTGTCTCCTGTACAGTCAACATTAACTCCTGCAAACTTCTTGTCTGGGTAGTTAGGAATTACTGAGTTTATAGCATCTCCCCAGTCATTACCCACAGCCATGATAAAGTCATAGTCTGCACTAGATGCAAGTTTTAGAGATTGTAAGTAATCTGCTGTTGATTGAGGTTCGATAACTTTTATTTCAACGCCTAATTCTTCTTCTGCTTTTTTGAATCCTTCATGTGCAGAGTCGTTGAATGATCTGTCTCCTAAGCCACCTGAAGATGTTATTAAAGCTACTTTAATGGTTTTATCAGTTGAATCGTTATTTTCAGAACTACATCCTGTAAATATCATAGAGATAATTAGAATAAAAGATAATAAAGCGGATATTTTTTTCATTGTGTACGTCCTCCTATTATTAAGTTTATGATGTATAAAAGATATCATATTTTAAATCTATTAAATAGGAAATTTTGCACTTTTCTTTTAAAAAATGAATGTTTTTTTATATATTAGATAAAATGTTCATTAATCCAATAGCAATTCTTTTTTGTATTTTAATAAGTTATTATATTGTTCATTATTTATATAGATCTTACCAAGTTTTATGGTAACTAGATTCTTGTTTTTCAATATTTCTACAGTGCTGTTAGTTGATCTTATTGAGATACCTATGAAATTACTAATCATATTTCGGGTTTCATTTATTTTGACTAAACCTTTATAGTTGGTATCATATATTTTTTTGTAAAGGTCATAACAGTAAATTAAGTAAGCTACCACATTAACCTTTACCGAGTACTTTTTGCATTCTATATATTTACTTAATGTTGAATGTAGCCTATTTATAGTGTTATATATAATTTTATTATAGAAATCAGGGTACTTGACCATCCATTCTTTTAGATTTCGTTTACTGATTTTTAGAGCTATCACATCTGTAAGAGTATCTACATCAGCATTTCGTACATCGTTATCTGAAAGAATTTCTGAAAGACCTATTACATTGTAATTAGATATTTTGTAGTAGCAATATATTTCACCATTCTCCAGCCTTTTGAACATACCGCATATACCGTTCACTATTAGATATACATAATTGGAGCAGGAGTTTCTTTTGATGATTGTCATATCGCTTGCGTAATAAATTACATCTATTAGTTCTAGGTCTGAATGTGTAAATTCAGTAAATAGTTGTTGTAAAAAGGGGTTTTCATTAATGTATTTTTGTATAGTCATTGTATTCTCCTTGATTTTAATATGATTAATTTATTTGCCTTTCATATAAACGGAATTAATAGAATTATAGATGAAAGTATTAATTAAGAAAATAATAGTTTAATTTTATCATGAAATCTATATCAGGTGTAGATGATATTTTATTTTTACATAATATTACATGGTTATAATAATTGGGAGATAGTATTCAATATATATCTATTTTTTATTCTGCAAACATCTCCATATAAAAAATAATCACACCCTATATAAAACAGAGTGTGATTATTTATAAGAATTATATTATATCTTTTTTGTATTGAATATAGATTCATATATGATATTATTTGTTTTAAGTTATTAATTTTATCCTTTGATTGACCCAGCAATTCCTTCTACAAAATATTTCTGAAGTACTACGAATACTATAATGATTGGTATTAGAGAAATAGTTCCTCCAGCAGCGATTCCGGTCCAGTCAACTACATATTCACCTTTGAATGCATATAGTCCTACTGCTAAAGTACGAAGCCCTTCATTACTTAAAGTAAGTACAAGAGGTAATAAGAATGAGTTCCATGTCCAAATGAACTGCATTATTACAACGCTACCAATAATAGGTTTTGATAGTGGCAACATAATGTTAATGAATATTCTCAAGAAACCACAACCATCCATAATAGCTGCCTCTTCAAGTGATTTTGGTATTTCTTTGAAGAATCCCGCAAATAAAAGAATGAATATAATATGAGAGCCTCCGGATTCAGCTAAGATTAATCCTATTCTTGTATTCATAAGTCCTAAAGCTTTGATTGCTTGATATATTGGAATAATAGTAAAACCTAAAGGAATAACCATACTAGCTAGAAATATACCTAGTACAACTTTTTTACCTTTGAATTCATATCGTCCCATTACATAGCCCATCATTGCACTAAGAATCAGCACTAGTAAAACAGTACAAACCGTAACTACGATAGAGTTAAAGAAGTATGCTTCAAAGTTAGCATTGTTCCATGCTCTTATGAAGTTATCGAAGTTGAAGTTTTTTGGTATCAGATTCAGCCCTTTTGCAAATATTTCATCATCTGTTTTAAAAGATGCACTTACCATCCAGATAAAAGGATAAATCCATACCAATGAAACTATAATTAATAATATATGAGTTAAACATATTTTTTTGTTTTTTATTCTAAATCGTTTCAAATTATTCACCACCAGATTATATTAGTTTTGTGATACTATGCTCTTTGCTTTGATTTTCTTTTTGAAATGGTTGGCAGTAAAACCAACGATGATTATTGTTATTCCAAAGAAAATACCAGCAGCTGATGCATAACCTATCCTTGGAAGTCCCATTTCACTTGAGAATGCGTATCTATAAATATAAGTCGCTACAACATCAGTAGAAAAGAAAGGACCACCATTAGTCATTGTTTTGACAATATCAAATACTTTTAATGAACCTACTATGTTAAGTAATGCTATTACAGCACCTATAGGAATTATTAATGGAAAAGTAATGTATCTGAACATTTGTCTGGAATTACATCCGTCTACTTTAGCAGCTTCATATAATTCTGATGGAATACTTTGTAATGCTGCTAACCAATATATCATATTGATACCAAGATTTTTCCAACCTGATATTAGTATAACTGAAATCATGGCATATTTAGGGTCACCTAACCAGTTAATAGGATTATCTGTTATACCTAATGATAATAATATTGTGTTAACAGGACCGTCAGCGCCTAAGATAAATATCATTATGATACCAACTATAGATGCTGTTGTTACAACTGGAAGAAAGAATAGTGTACGGTATACTTTTGCTAACTTTAATAGCTTATTATTAAGTACAACCGCTAACAGTAAACCAATTATTAAGTGTATTGGAACAACACCAAACATGAATTTAAAGCTATTCCAAAAAGCCGACCAGAAATAAGGATCTTTGGCTACTTCAATAAAATTACTCAATCCAACAAATTCTTTAGTTACACTTAATCCTGACCATTTCAATGTCGCATAATAGAAACTTGAAAATATTGGCCATGCAGTAAATACTAAGTATAATAGTAAAGTCGGAATCATAAATATCCAACACCATCTGATATTACTCTTATTTTTTTTAGCAAATATATTTTTTTTACTATTTACTTGTTGCATCATGTTCTCTCCTTTTTGATAATATAAATGCTGTAACTATATAGTCACAGCATTTTATAAGCATTAATTAATAATTAGTCATTGGATCCCAATCAAATTTAAAATCATCTTTACTAATGTTGGCTCCTTTTTCATTAGCTGCTTTTAATGCTCTATCAAATTCTTGATTAATTTTGTCTGATAATCCTTTTAGACTTCCTTCTATATCATTAATAGCTCCTGCTACGGTACCTTGTAATAAATCTCCAACTGCTGGGCTTACATCATTATATTCTAAGAATAATTGTGAGGTTGCCTGATTTTCAGTTTTTGGATTAGGAGCAATACTTGCTGTTGCTGTTGCGGCATCATAAAATTCTTTTAGTAATGGATTAGTTAGGTATTCATCGTTTACACCTTTTACAAGTGAGAAGAATACTCCATCAGATACACAATCTTTTTGATAATTATAATCTGTAGAATATAAAGCTTCTAGTAATTTAGCTGCTTCTTCAGGATGTTCGGATGATGCTGATACACCCATCCATGCATTAGCTGTTGCCATTGCTACAGAACCTGTTCTGCCATTATCTGATGCAACTTGTGATGCTATACCAAGGTCTAAATCAGGGTTGTTGGTATTCCATACCCCTATACACCAAACACCTTGAATTATAAAAGCTGCTTCACCAGCACCGAATAATGCTCTAGCTTCAGGCGCTCTTATACTCATTGTACTTGGATGATAACTTCCGTCTTCAGCCATACCTTTGAATAATTCGAATGTTTCTACCATTGCTTTATCAGCGTAACTGGATTCTCCTGTTAATAAACTTACAGGTGAGAATTCTGACATACCGCTTCCACCTAAAGCAGAGAAATCATGAGCTGCAGTTTTCCATCTATTTACTTGTTGTCCACCTTCTATGATTCCGTAGAAATCACCATTACCTGCTTCAGTTATTTTTTTAGCGTAGTCTCTTAATTCTGAATAAGTTTTTGGTGGTTGTTCTGGGTCTAAACCAGCTTTTTCAAATAGATCTTTATTGTAGAATATTATTGAATTAGGTAATTGAAGTACTTCTGGTACAGAATATGCTTTTCCATCAATTACATTGACTCCTTCTTTGAATACTCCATCTATAAATATATCTTTGAAGCCATCACTTACAAGACCATCTAGTGGAGTGAACCAACCTTCTTTTACGACAGTGCCTAAATCCATACCTGATGGTAAAGGAAATAAGTCAGGAGCATCTCCAGAATTAATTGCGGATAATACAGTATTTTTGTATTGGTCCATTGTTAAACAAGTGTATTCAATATTAATATTTGGATTATTTTTCATATATTCTTCAAAAAATGCTTCTTTTTGTGTTTTGGAACTATCACTCCAATCCATAACTTTTAAAGTTATTTTTTTGGTAGTACCATCTTCTTTGTTAGCAGGTTTATCATTATTATCTGAATCTTTGGAACCACAACCAGCTAATGTGAAAATCATTAATGTTACTAATAAAATTGAAATTAACTTTTTCATTTTTGTTCCTCCCAATTAATGTATATATTTTTAGTTTGATGCTTTTCAAGATGATTTATAACTAAATGTGTTATTATGTAAATGTTATTTGATGAGTATAAATTACAAAATTATCATCTTTACAAGCAAGGGCACCTTGTAGTAATATAATGATATATTTTATATCAAATGTAAAGTTGATGTTTTATCAGCCCTTATCAATTATTTCCAATAAAATTGTAGGTGAAAATATGTTATATATAACTATACTCTTTTTGATTTTTGCTTTTTTCGTGTTTGTCAAAAATCCATCTAATATTACATCATATTTTTTGATCGGTAGTATTATAGGGTGGTGTATGTCTTTATTAGGTTTACTGCAATATTTAGCAAAATTGAATTTATCTTATGTTATTGTTAAGTATTTCTTTTATGTTCCCTTTGGTTTTTGGAATGATTTAGTGTATTCCAAAGTCAACATAATAAATGTTATTAGATTCATTAATTTTGGAACTCTACTATTTATAGGTTGTATGTACTTATATATGATTTATTTCATATATGGATATAGAAAACCAAGATTTATTTCATATGTTCCATGTGTTTTTCTAATAGTTCAATTCATATTATATGATCCTGAAATCTATAGAGAACTTTATAAAATTGCTATGAATATGAATTTTCTTAATATAGGATATGATACGTTTCACTCTATGTATAAATCCCTATACTCGTTGACAAAAATATATAATTTTATAATGTTGATTATACCTTTGGTCCTTTTGATAATAGAGTTCTATCATAGAAAAAACCTACCTATAATAAGAGATTACTATTTCTTTAATCTAGTAGGATTACTATGTATCATTGCTTTTCATATGATTATGTTTTCTTGGGCTCCGGCAGTATTGGTGAGCATATATCAGAGAACAACATATTTGATATATGAACAACCCAAAATGATACCGTCTACGATTATTTACTATATTTATCCGTATTTGAGTGTATTTTGTTTTACGATTATGCTTTTTGCAACACTTAAATATAAATCACTAAAGAAAGTGTATAATTCAGAACATCATAGTAAACATAAGATATTGAAGAAGAATAATTTTGGGATAAGAGCATTAAGCCATTCACTTAAGAACCAATTGTTAGCGATACAATTTGAAAGTGATATCCTTATAGATGAATTAAAAGACAATGATGAACTGTTGGAAACCGCAAATACTATTAATAATATTTCTAGACAGACAATAGAAAGATTGAATGAGATGCATAAAAGGATTCAAAGTCAGAGCATCATACTTGAACCTAATTGTATTAATGATTTCATTAGTGGAGTGATCGAGAAATTAATTACAGGTATACCAAAAGGTATCTCATTAGATTATAAGTTGACCAATTTAAATCCAAGAGCCTTTATTGATGAAGAACATATTGGTGAATGTCTAAGTGTAATGGTCAAAAATGCTGTTGAAGCTATAGAAGCTAATAATGAAGAAGCAGGAATGATTAATATATCTACAGAAGTCATTAATGATTGGGTAATCATATCTATCAGTGATAATGGTGTCGGCATGGAAAAAGAAATACAGGGTAAGATTTTTGAAGCTTTCTATACAACAAAAACTGGAGATAATAATTGGGGAATAGGACTTTCGTATGTAAAACAAATTATTGATATCCACAATGGAAATGTAGTCGTTGAGAGTTCTCAACATAAAGGTACTACAATAAAGATGATGTTACCTATAATAATGTAAAGGTTGAAAAATTTTCAACCCAAATTATTTATTCATATGTTTTACAATTATTTTATAATCATTTGAATAGCAATTCTAATAATATTATTTTAGAGGAGGATAACAAATGGAGCAAGGTATAACAATATTAATAGTAGATGATATTCCTTCGGTTTGTAAACGGATTAATAATATTTTAAAGAAAGATGCAGAAATAGGTCATATATATACAGCAAATAATGGTTATGAAGCGATTTTGCAGACAACCATATATAAACCAGATGTTATTTTGATGGATGTCCATATGGAAACACATACTGCTGGTATAAAAGCTACTCAAGAAATATTATTGCATTTTCCTAATATCAAAATCATCATGCTTACTGTATATGAAGAAGATGAATTGATATTCAGTGCATTTCAAGCGGGAGTGGTTGATTATGTTTTGAAGGATGCAAAAGCTGATGTTATTATTTCTGCGGTTAAAGATGCTTATCGGGATTCATCTCCAATAAGACCTAATATTGCTAAGAAACTACGTGGGGAATTTAAAAGAATAAAAGGTAATGAAGAAAGTTTATTGTTTTATATTAATATTGTATCTACACTTACAAGTACTGAATTAGAAACTCTGAAACTCTTATGTGAAGGTAAATCAAGACAGGATATATGTGAAATAAGATTTGTGGAGGAGTCCACTGTTAAATCTCAAATAAGAAGTATATTAAGGAAATTCAAGTCGAAGGATACTAAGGAAGTTATAGAAATCATTAATAAATTAAATATATTTACAATGTTAAGTAATATATGATTTGTTGAGTAATAAAAAGGAAAGCATAATTTGTTTTTATTCTTAGAGATTAAAGTAAAAACATATATTTTTTGAACTTTAATTTACTGTTTTTACCAATTATAGAATAATTAGTTATTTAATGACTATACTATATAATAAAATAATTTTTAAGGGGTAAAAAATATGAGTTTAAAAAATAATTTTAATTTTGCTGCTTATGATGATAATTCTAATCAACTTAGTGAAGAAGAATTTTTACTTAAAAATATTGAAATTGCAAAAAGAGCATTAGATACAGCATATAGTAATTTTGATATTGTTACTGACCCGGAATTAATTGATAGTTGTATATATGAGGTAAAAGCAATGCAGCTGAAATATGAATATCTTATAAACCAAGCGAAGCAAATGAATATTATAGCTAAAATACAATAAATGATATAAAGAACTAGTTGAAAATAAGAATATATAGTTATAGACAACATATAATATAATAAATAACTTGTTCGCATAAAGTATATTTAAAGTACCACCGACAAGTAGATATTCATTGGTAAAGGGGGTAGAAGGAAAACAATCAATTAATTATATGGATTTTTGTTTTATGTTTAATTATTATATTGTTTTCAATGCTTATGAAACCAGTTAAAAAGTTATTATTGGTTCTGTTAAGAGGTTGTATTGGTTTGGGAGCAATCTATGGCTTGAATTTTATACTTAAGGGCTTAGGACTATTTGTTGGGTTGAATATAGTGAATGGTTTTGTAGTAGGCATTTTAGGAATCCCTGGATTTTTGTTATTATATTCCCTAGCATTGGTTGATATGTTTTTATAATAATTATAGTCACTATGGTTGAAAATTACCATTTGTGGCTTTTTTATTAAATTTAAAAAGTTTTACTTTCTATTTTCCTTGAAATCTTTTATGAGACGTAGTCTCTTTGGTCTTATCTTAGTTCAGTATGTTTTCAATTATTCTCATTAATTTAAATATGAGATTAGACAAATTGATTTATAATAGATAAAAATATAACATAATCCGATAAAATATATTAAAATAAGAAAAATAACTTTACTTTTACCTATAAATTTCATATAATAATTAAGAAGGTTATTTTTAAAGGGGAAAATAAAGTTAATTTTAATTAGTTAAATATTAACATATCTATTATATAATAAAATTTTTATTGATAATTAATTTAATAATAAATTATATATATAAATCAATAAAATCTGTATAATGTATACTGATCTTGCTTGAATTTATCAATTTCCACGATGTAGTAGTATTAAAATTAAATATTGAAATTAAGGTTGGGAGTAGGAAGGAATAGAAAGTATGATTCTTATAATTAAGTATGTTCTCGTATTGATATTACTTGTAGTTGTATTATATACGGATACCAAAAGTTATGTAATAAAAAATTCAATCATACTATTTTTTGCGATTGCTGGATTTACTCTAAATTGTATTCAGTTAGGTTTTACAGGCGTTATTAATTGGACTACAGGTATAACAGTACCAATAATAGTTTTATTTATTTTATTTGCACTTAGGATGTTAGGTGCTGGTGATATTAAGTTGATTGCTGTTATAGGTGGTTTATTAGGCTTGGATTTTTTGATTAGAGCATCTTTATATATGCTTATAATAGCTGGTGGTATAGCTCTTATTAAGATGATTATCAATAGAAATCTGATTATCAGATTCAAACATTTTTTCAATTATCTACATAATAATATCATCAATAGACAGATAGGAATATATGATGAACTTAATAAAACGGATAGAAGTCATGTCATGAGATTATCCTATGCTATAGGAGCAGGAACAATATATCAAATATTTATTGATTTAAAGGTTTTTGGATAATAGAGAAAGGAGAAATGTTTATTTAAGATGGGTATGGTTAAATTAAAGATAATTATAGCAGATAATGATAAAGGTTATTTAAATGCAGTATCAAAATATTTAGCGTCATGGGACGAAACAGATTTTAATGTTATCTCTTTTAATGACAAAGATTTATTAGAGGATTACTTGAAAATCAATAAAGTAGATATATTATTGATTTCTCCTAGTTTAATGAATGAAGATATTAACCTAAAAAATGTACAAGTCACAATAATGAATACACCGGACAGAATACCTGAAAATATGCTTAAATATCCTTTTATAGATAAATATCAATCTGGAGATTCTATAGCTAGAGAATTATTGAGTATTTTTTCTAAGAACAGCAAGGATGAAATAATAATTAAAAAAAATAGTGTTAGCTGTGAAGTAATAGGTGTTTATTCACCCGTAGGTGGTATTGGTAAAACGACAGTATCATTAGGCATAGCTAAATCTTATGCTACTAGCCGCATTAGCACTTTATTTATAAGTTTAGAAGAAATGGCTTCTTATAAAGGGATACTTGATTGTAATAACAATAATAATTTTTCTGATTTATTATATTACATAAAGCAAAAAAACAAGAATCTGATGATGAAGATAGAAGGACTTAAGAATGTTGACGTAGATACAGGATTGAATTATTTTTCTCCACTTGCATGTTATAGGGATATCTATGAAATTTCAGAAGATGAGTTGGTTAGATTAATAGAATTCATAAAATGTAATTCTAATTATGAGAGAGTAATACTAGATTTTGATTCAAACCTAAGTGATAAAAATATAGAACTCATGAAAACATGCGATAAAGTATTATTATTGACTAATATAGATAGAATAAGTATAACGAAATTACAGGGTTTGTATGATAATCTTAAAAAACTAGGTATTGAAGATCTAAATAGTAATGTAAAAATGATTTTTAACAATAATATTATGCAGAAACAAATTTTACAAGGAGTAACGATAATCAATAAGAAAATTGATTTGTATGTTCCGTATGATAATAAATTATATATATACGAAGATAATAAAAATCATATGAATTTAGAAGGATGTTTTGGAAGAACTTTAAAAGGATATGTGAATAAAGAAATAAAAGGTGAGGTCATTTAGTTGGTTGAAGATATAAATAATTTAAAGAATATAGTACGTGATAGAATAGATTTGACTAGAGATCCTACAGACGAATATATTAAAGATATAATTGATAAAGTGATTAAAGAATATTCTAATAAAAAATATATCAGTGTTACAAAAAGGTATGAATTAGGAGATAAACTATTTAATTCCATAAGAAGACTAGATGTTCTACAACCTCTTCTGGAGGATAAAACAATCACGGAAATCATGATAAATGGTAAGGATAATATATTTATTGAACAAAATGGTAGAATAGTGAAAATTGATAGTTCTTTTGAAAGTATAACAAAATTGGAAGATGTCATCCAGCAAGTTGTCGCTAAAGTCAATAGAATTGTTAATGAAGCTTCTCCTATTGTTGATGCAAGACTTGAAGATGGTTCAAGAATTAATATCGTATTACCTCCTATTGCATTGAATGGTCCCATAGTTACGATTAGAAAGTTCCCGGATAAACCAATTACTATAGAGCAATTAGTTAAATGGAATAGTTTAACAGATGAAATTGCAGAGATATTAGAAAAGATGGTTAGAGCCAAATATAATATTTTTATTTGCGGAGGAACAGGATCGGGAAAAACTACTTTCTTAAATGTTCTATCAAATTTTATTCCTAGAGATGAAAGAATTATTACTATTGAAGATTCTGCAGAGCTACAAATCAGATCTGTAGATAATTTGGTTAGCCTTGAAACAAGAAATGAGAATGTTGAGGGGAAAGGTCAAATTAGTATAAGAGACCTAATTAAATCTTCGTTAAGAATGCGTCCTGATAGGATAGTTGTAGGAGAGGTTAGAGGAGCAGAAGCATTGGATATGCTTCAAGCCATGAATACTGGACATGATGGTTCATTATCTACAGGGCATGCCAATTCTACCAAAGATATGTTGAGTAGACTTGAGACAATGATTTTAACTGGGGCTAATATGCCTCTTGAAGCCATAAGGCAACAGATTGCGTCTGCTGTTGATATAATGGTCCATTTAGGAAGACTTAGAGATAAATCTAGAAGAGTGCTTGAGATTGTTGAGATTGATAAATATGAAAAGGGAAATATAATACTTAACCCATTATATGAATTTCAAGAATCTGATAATACGGATCATGATAAAGTACAGGGTGAACTTATTCAAACTGGTAATAAGTTGATTCATAGAAATAAATTTAATATGGCAGGAATTGATATTGGAGAAGAAATATGAAAAATCATATTAGTAAAGAGCTTATAAATTATAATGTATATCATATGGAAATAAAAGAGAAAATCAAATATTCGGTTATGGCTATTGCAGTCGTATATTTACTTTGTATTTTATTTTATGACAATCTTATTATAGCAATAATATTATCTAGTATAGGTTTATTATATCCTAAATATAAAAAAAACGATTTGATAAAAAAAAGAAAGAAGGAATTAAGACTTCAGTTTAAAGAAGCCATATATGCATTATCTTCTTCATTGGGAGCAGGACAATCTATTGAAAGTGCTTTTAAATCTGTTCTTAATGATCTGAGAATTTTATATCCTGACCCTGATACATATATTATTTTGGAATTCGAGTACATTGTTAGAAAGATAGAGATGAATGAGACAATAGAGGATGCAATTGATGAGTTCGCATATAGAGCTTCTATAGACGATATCACCAATTTTGCTAATGTATTTGTTACTGCAAAAAGAACGGGAGGTAACATAATTAGTATCATTAGATATACATCTAATGTAATAAGTGAAAAGATTGAAATACAAAATGAAATAGAGGTACTGGTATCAAGTAAGCAGTTCGAGCAGAAAATATTAAGTCTATTAGTTCCTGCAATGATAGTTTATTTACAAATAGCATCGCCAGGGTATCTGGATGTTATGTATACGACGATAGGAGGAAGAATATTAATGACAGTATGTCTAATGCTTTTTGTGGTAAGTTATAAAATAGGCAAAAAAATTACTGATATCGAGGTGTAGATAATGATACTTACAATTATAAGTTTTATAGGGCTCATTGCTTTATTTGTGGTTTTTTTTCTGACAAAAAGTATGTACAAGGAACAAATGAAATATGTAGATAAGAAAGAATACAAATTAAAGGAACTCATGCCAACATCTCTTTATG
Organism: Vallitalea longa; assembly: GCF_027923465.1. Lineage (NCBI taxonomy): Bacteria > Bacillati > Bacillota > Clostridia > Lachnospirales > Vallitaleaceae > Vallitalea > Vallitalea longa. Next base: position 151,939 of record NZ_BRLB01000010.1, on the reverse strand, counting down.
TATTAGATAAGATTATTGATAAAAGATTGAAACCAAATAATAAGGTAACGGAAAATATATTACTTATATATGGAAAAAGAGAGTATGAATTTCGCCTTAGAATGCATCAAGCTGAAAAAATTTCCTTGGGGATAATGGGGTTCATGGGAGTATTGTTCATAACGCTAATTTTAAGTTTACAGAGTGGAGATAATATTAGTATTAAAGATAATACCATTAAGAGACCTTCATTAGGAGAAGGAAATGTATCATATGATTTACAAGCAGAAATTGAAATTGATGGAGAAAAAAGTCTTAGAGATATTAATGTATTGATTCCAGAAGTAAATCCAGCTAAAGATAAAGCTAAAGAAATTCTAAAAAAAGTAGCTGATGAGTTACCTAATTATATATTAGGGAATAATGATAATCTAAAAGTAGTGGATAAAAAGCTAGAGCTAATAACTGAGTTCGCTGATTCGAATATTAGGATTGTCTGGAATATTGATAGTCCTTATTTGGAAGATGATGGTGAGTTAAATTACGATAATATTTCCAAAACAGGTAATGAAGCGGAGATTATTGCAACACTTACTTATGCAGGAGAAAGTATTGATAAGATTATTGGTATAAAAGTGTATCCGAAAACACTTACAAGAGAAGAGAAATTGGAATTAGTTAAAATGGCAATAGAAGATCAATTATCAACAGAAAATCTTTTAGATGAGTTAAACGATGTTGTTGTTCTTCCTACTAAGATAGATGGTCAAGATGGGAAAATTAATTGGATATTGAAGTCTAGTGGTAATAATACCCTTATATTTTTAATTCTGGGATTAATAGTTGTCATTTTACTTATGTTATTAAAAGATTATGAAGTCACAAAAAAAATGGATGAAAGAAGTTCAGAGATAAGGATGAGTTTTCCAGAATTTATTATTAAATTAACTTTATTATTGAATGCTGGAATGACATTAAGTCGTGCATGGAAAAGAATATCAAAAGATTATTATGATGAAGTTACTAAAGATCGTACTAAGAAAAATTATTTATATGAAGAAATGCTAGAAACACTTCAAGACCTCACTAATGGAGTATCAGAAGTGAAAGCATATGAACAGTTCGGTAAAAGATGTAAGATACCTGAAATGATGAGATTTACTACGGTGATTATTCAGAACATCAAAAAGGGTAATGATACATTAGTGGTAGCACTACAAAATCAAGCAAATGAAGCATGGGATGTAAGAAAAAATGTAGCCAAAAAATCTGGAGAAAAAGCAAGCTCTAAGTTACTTATACCAATGGGAATTATGTTTGTTATCATCATAATTATTGTTATGATGCCTGCGTTCATGTCTCTTGGTGTGTAAGTTGGTGCTGAATTTTTTAGATAATTATTTTAGAGGAGGATAAATCATGTTAGAACTTTTAAAAGATTTTTGGAAAGAAGAAGATGGTATGGGGGTAGTAGAAATAGCTCTGATTATCATTGTATTAGTAGGATTAGCATTATTGTTCAAAGAACAAATAACTAAGTTAGTTAAAGGTATTCTTGGTCAAATTACTGATGATGCAGAGGAAGTTTACAAATAATAAAAAACTTAGAACAATGGTCAAGGAAGGATGTGAATTGATGAATCATAATATTACATACCAAAGAGATGCTATCAATAGTTATTTAGTTATGAAAAAAGAGGATGCTACTAATATTGAAAATTATGAAGTTGAAATGTTAGAAAGGAATTCCCTTGATTCTTTTCTTGATATCAGTATAAGGACATTCAATGCAGAAAAAGAGTTATATTACAATATTACATCTAAACAGCAGCTAGATGAGATATTAGAAAGAAAGAAGCTAAACAGTAATGAGTTAGTTCAATTTTTCAATACTTTAGTTAATATTGTTAAGAACTGTGAAAAGTATTTTCTAGACAGTAACAAAATATTATTACAACCTAATATGATATATATTGATTTAAACGGTTTTAAACCAAGTTTTGTTTATGTACCTTTTGATAATAATGATAAGATAATAATTGATGATATAATTAATCTTACTAATTTCTTGTTTGATAAGATAGATCAAGAAGATGTAAATGCTGTCATGATAATGCATAAGATTATGACTTCGTGTAAGCAACCTGATTTTAATATTAATAAAATTCAATCTATAGTTAATGAAAAAAAGACAAAAACGGTAATAAAAACAAAATCTCATAATATAGATAATAAGATTATACATAAAGATAATAATGAAAACAACAAGGAAGACAATGAAATTATTTCTAAGTTGATTGAACAGAATAAAAAAAGGGAAAAAGCAAATAAAGTTAATAATAATATTGTTAAAGAAGATAATGAAGTTATAAACAAAAAAGCAGATTCCAATATCAATAAAAAGCTATCAAGCATAAGTAAATATATTAATAAAAGCAATAGGGTAAAGAAACAAAAAGAGAATATAAAAGAAAAAAACAAAAAGTCTATGGAGCTTAATAAAGTAAGTAATTATTTATCATATATAGTATTAGCGACTATACAGATTATTACCATAGTTTTATTTTTAATAATAATGAAATCAAATATTTTATATTCAGATGTAACTGGTAAGATAAAAATAGAATCTTTATTAGCAAGTATTTGTATGTTGATAGCTATTGATTTATATAGTTCTAAGAAAGCATTTGATTATATGAAGGCTCAAGACAATAATAGTAAAGAATCTAAAGATAAAAATGTAAAGAAGAAAACAGAGGATGTTAAGCAATTTGATAATCCTTTCAAAGATAGTCACAAAAACAGATGCCATTTATTTAATGAGCCTTTAGTTGTAAGTGACAAAGAGGTTTTCACGAAAGATAAGACTGTTATAGAAACGGATACGATGGAATTAGAAGATGCATCTGCACATGAAGATGATAATTCAGATGAAGATGAAACTATTTGTCTAAAAGATTTTATTCACACTGATTTGGAGATTGAGCCTTATCTAATTAATGAGGATACCCAGGATAAAATAATTATAGATAATAATCCATTTCTGATAGGAAAATTAGAAAGCCATGTTGATTATATAATTTCAAATAGTTCGGTCAGTCGTATCCATTGTAAAATCATTAAAGATCAAAATGATTATTATATAATTGACCTAAACTCAAAAAATGGTACATTCTTAAATCAAGAGAGATTGGGCGGTAATAAAAAGTATAAGCTGGATAATGGTATGACCATTACTATATCTAACTGTGAGTATATTTTTAGAAAAGATATGTAATTTCTAGAAAGGAAAATGTATAAGTAAGATTTTTGCTATACAAGTTATATAATATGAAGAGAAAATTAAAAGTAAAAATGCCACTAATAGTTATTAGTGGTATATTTATTTTACTGATTGTATTTATTAATTATCCTATTAATACTATAGGTAAATCAAATTATGAAAGGCTAAAGGCATGTTTAAGGTCATTAACCAATAATAATTATAGTGTATACGGAACAATAAGAGTAAGTGATAAAAATGAAGATGTGTTATTATTAGAAAATATGTCTCTTCTGTATAAAGGGGTTATTAGAAATTCTGACAATAAATTAAAATTAGATTTAACACTTAGTGTTGATGATCTACAAGAGAATAAGATTATAGGGAATATTTATAGGATTGATGATAAATTGTATTTTCAATTTCCAACTATAGAAAAAAATTATTACTTAGACATAGGAAATAACCATAATATGGATAACATTAATTTTGAGAAAGTGAAAGAAATAGTAAATTATATAGATAGTGAAAAAATAATCAAATCCAGAAGTTCTATATTAACAAATGATAAATTTATAGAAATCATGACAAATAAAATCTCTACTATATTGAATAAAGATGATATGGTTACAATTATGGATATTATTACTATTAATGGAGATTATGACTTCAACCGAAAATTGGATAAGCTTAATATAAATGATTTTCATATTACTTTTAATTCTTATATAGACAATAGAGATTACATTAAAAAAGAAGAGATAATATTTGAAAATAATGATTTGGAATTAATGTTAACATGTTATTTGGATAATTACAATAAAGTTAATGACATACAAATTGAAGATTTGTCTGATAATTACTCTAATATAAAAGATATTAAAGAAAATGATGTGTTAGAACTTATATGGAATATGTTATTTGAAGAATAGTGTTAATGATTATACTTATAACTGGTATATTTATCCTATAAAATTTTATATTTATTGAAATTATTGCCTTTTTACTATATAATTTAAGGAGATTCATTAAGTGATTGGAGAGGGGGCTAATATCATAATGAATGTTGAAAAAATGGAAAACTATCTTAAAAAAATCAGATCAGTTCAAGGATGTAAAGTAGTTATTGACGAGAATGATTGTATTGATGAAATTCACATAGTATCTGATCTGAGAAGAAATCCTAAGCAAATCTTAAGAGACATAGAAGCAATTCTTATATCTGAATTTGACATTTCTATTGATTATAAAAAAGTTAGTATTGCCCAAATAAAAGGAGATACAGTAAGACAGGATTCAGACCCAAGACTTAAAATTAAAAGTATAGAATACAATAATAATGGTACCAATGTTGAAGTTCGAGTTGTTTTGGAAAGATGTGGACAAGTATTTGAGAGTAGTATGTCTGGTATAAATACATCAAGTAATATTAATAGAATTCTTGGAAATACTGTTTTAAAAGCTGTTGAAAAATTCTTAGAGATAGATGATGTTTTTGTATTCGAAGATGCAAGAAGAGTCAATTTATCCAATGTAGAAGTTATGGTAGTTAGTATCTCATCTCAATTAAAGGGTAGAGAAGAAATATATACAGGTTCAGCTAAAATTGGGAATGATTCTAAAGAAGCTCTTGCAAGAGCAACAATGGATTCAATAAATAGGCATATTTTACAGCTGATATATTAGTTATGAGAGGTCGACTAATTTAAATGAGAGGTATCAAAATTTTTCAATTGAATAGACTAGCGGAGTGGAATATAGCCTGCTATATAGCGGATTAGCAGAGATAAAGATAAGGGAGGCTATATTCAATGAAAAAAATTATTGTAGCTTTAGTAAGCTTATTATCATTAGTTTTATCAGCAGGTGCTTGGATAAGCGTTTGGTAGGATACATATAAATGATTAGTCGGCTTTTTATATATGGGGGTATAATAATGAAAGATAAAAAAGGTATGCTAATATATATTATATTAATGAGCATATTAGCAATTATTGTTTTATATTTCCTTTATGATAATTATGAGATTGAAGCAGTTGAAGATATAATATTCTGGGGACTTCTTGCAACTGTAACAGAAACGTTGCTAGTATCTTTTCCTTCTGGGGTAGCTGTCTCTGTTGGACTTGCAGTAACTGTTACAACTATGATTATATGTGGACCATTAGTAAGTGCTATCTCTACAGGTATAGGATTTATATTTAGAATGCCTATAATAGAAGGGGAAAGAAGACATATATTCAATACTAAGATTTCAAGAACAATATTTAATGTATCACAAGTTATTGTTGTTATTGGTATTGCCGGGGAAATACTCTATGGTGTACTGGGTTATTCAAAAGGTACGCTAACAACTCTGTCGGATCTTATTCCAGCGGTACTAATAATAATTTTAACTTGTGAAATTATGAATTCACTTTTAGTAGCAATAATGATTTATTTTATTCATGGTAGAAATATCATCGAAACCTTCAAAAACAATATAAAAGGTATTGTTCCAAATCTATTAGGTATTAGCGCTCTAGGAATAATAATGGCTCTTGCAGATATTAAATATGGTAAAGGTGTAATTGTATTGTTCTTTGCTCCTCTTCTAGTTGCTCGATATTCTTTCAAACTTTACTTTGATTCCCAAACAATGGCTATGGAAACGATACATGCACTTAATGATGCATTAGAAGTAAAAGATGCATATACAGGAGGACATGCCAATCGAGTTCAAGATTATGCAGTAAAACTTGCAAAAGCAAGTGGAATGAAAAGAAAAGACGTAGAGATGATAAGGACAGCTGCACTATTACATGATATAGGGAAAATCGGAATACCTGATACCATACTTAATAAAAAAGGTAAATTGACTAAAGAAGAATATGATATCATAAAAGAACACCCTGTTATGGGAGCAAGAATACTTAACAATGTTGATTCACTAAAAGATATATCAGATATCATTAGGCATCACCATGAAAAATATGATGGAACGGGATATCCCGATTCATTAAAAGGTGTTGATATTCCTATAGAATCAGCTATTCTAGCAATAGCAGATAGCTTTGATGCAATGACAACAGATAGACCATACAAGAATGCTATGCCTTCATTTGAAGCCCTGGAGGAATTAAAGATTAATAAAGGTACTCAATTCAATCCAGGGTTGGTAGATAAATTTATAAAAGTAATGTACGAATAATTTAATAATGTAAATGTAACAATTAAAGAATTTTGTTTTAAAGGCTTTGTAGAGTAACTAAGAAAGAAAAAATAAAACATTTCTCTCTTTTATCTACAAAGCTTTTGATTAGCTATCAGTATATAATGAAATAAAAATTTTAGTGAATATTAAAAAGGTGATAACATGATAATAGAAGGTATAATACTATCAATTATAATTGGATATATAAGAAAAGGAAGACTTAAAAATCTAGAAAACATACAAATCAAAGCTTGGTATTTAATTATTATAAGTTTATTACTTCAAACACTAGCAGTCAGGTATACAAACTATCTAAAAACAAATAATACAATTTTTTATCTCTTACATATATCTTCGTATATAATATTACTTATTCCACTGATAATCAACCACAAATTAATATCAATGAGATTATTAACTATAGGCACCATCCTTAATTTAATACCAATAGCATTAAATAATGGACAAATGCCTGTTGCCTTGCCTCAAGGTCTAAACGCTACATTTGACAAGGGACATGTATTAGCTACTACCACTACCAAAGCATACATACTATCTGATATAATCCCTATCCTCAAACCGTATCCATTACCAAAGATTATCAGCATTGGAGATATATTTCTATTAGTAGGCATATTCTTAATTATCCAATATGCAATGTTTAAAAAAGATTAATGTTAAGTAATCAATTTTAGTATATAATTAGTTTAATCCACTCATATGTATATAATTACGTTTTATGCAGACCGATCCTTCATTCTTTTATCTTATTTTCTTAAGATAAAGTCAATAATTAAACTTTCCCAACTTTAAATTAATGCAGGTAAATAAAGGGTTATATAATACGAACGTAGCCTACCGTTAATCATAAAATTAAAATCTTTAAATAGATTTAACGACAAATTATCACCTTTTTATACAATTAAGTTACAATTTGTTAACAATTTAATTTGTCGACTACTGTTAAACCTACAAGAAGTTTGTGGTATAATACCTTCAAGGAGTGATAATTGATGAGAAAATCAGTCAAAGTTGTAATGGTACTCATGCTTATAGCATTAATAGGATTTTTCGCTTATCATTACATAATTGATATGTTACCAAATTTTGAACAAGCTAACATAGAAGAAATTCTACCCAAATATCAAAAAGGACGTATATCAGTTATTGTAGAAGATAGGAATATTGAAACAGACTATTCGCCAGAATTTGTTGATGAAGTACTATATTTACCTGTGAATTTAATAAATGAATATATAGATCCATATTACTATTGGGACGAAAAAGAAGTTACGTTGACTTACACTACAAAAAACAAAGTTATAAGAATGAAAAATGATGATCTCACATATTTTGTAAATAATGAACCTTTACAGTTGGACATGCCTATCAAGACATTCAAAACGGATATGGCTTATGTGCCGGTAGATTTTATAATGCAGTTTTCTCATATACAATCTGAATATAATAAGGACTTGAATATTCTTACAATTGATTATGTTGATAACAAATATCAAACATCCAATGTTGCTAAAGAAAAAGCATATATAAGAATAGATACAAGTGAAAAAAGCAAGGTTGTAGAAAAATTATCTACAAATGATCAATTAAGAGTTTATGAACAAATACCAGACGGTTGGGTAAAAGTAAGAAGTAAAAGTGGGTTGATAGGTTATATGAAAAGAAATGATCTAGGTGCAATAAAAGATATTTATCCTAATTTAGAAAAACTTCAAGAAGAACCAGAATACAATAATAATAAGAATGTTGAAGGTTTAATTAATATTGCATGGGATAACATAGGACATATTGACGCTAACAATTATATAAAAGATAGATTAGAAGGTGTAAAAGGATTAGATGTTATATCTCCGACTTGGTTTTCTATAAAGAATTCTGAAGGGGACATAAGTAACATTGGTAGTAATGAATATGTAAAATATGTAAAATCTCAAGGATATCAGGTGTGGGCACTTTTTAAAAACGAATTCAATAAGAAGATTACGCATGATGTGCTAAGCAGTACTGAAAAACGTGAAAAAGTCATAAAACAAATATTAGCATTGGCCTCAATCTATAATCTAGATGGTATTAACATAGATTTTGAGAATGTAGCCAAAGAAGATGGAGTATATTTTGTGCAATTTATTAGAGAGATAACTCCTTACTTGAAAGAACAAGGGTTAGTTGTTTCTGTAGACACATATGTACCATCTGCTTGGACTGCCCATTATAATAGAACGGAAATTGGTAAAGTGGTTGACTATGTAATAATTATGGCATATGATGAACATTGGTCTACATCGGAGGAAAGTGGTTCTGTGGCGTCTATAGGATTTGTTGAGAATGGTTTATTAGATACCTTAAAGGAAGTACAGAAAGAAAAAGTCATTTTAGGATTGCCTTATTATACACGTCTCTGGAGAGAAGAAGAAACAGATGGTATAGTAAATGTGACTTCAAAGGCTTATAGCATGGATAGAGCTAGAAAAAAAATGGACGACAACGATGTGGAGCTAGTATGGAATGATGATGTCAAACAATATTATGGAGATTATAAAGAAGATAATATCGTATATAAAATGTGGTTAGAAGATGAACGTTCAATTGAAGAGAAGGTCAAGCTTGCGATAGATAATGAGATTGCAGGAGTTTCTGGTTGGACAATTGGTTTAGCGAAAGATAAAGTATGGGATGTCCTAGTGGATTATCTAAAGAAATGAAGGTAAAATATAGGATATATGCATAAATGGTATGTCTTAATTAATATATTTATAAAAAACTCTTGGTGGATATATGATAATAATCATTAAAAAAACTCACGTATTGATGTGGGTAGTTTCATTAATAGTGTTGATATTTTTAATAGCAACTATATTGTATGCCAACAAAGTAATTAATGTATTTTCTAGTGTTGAGGATAAAAATATTATTGTGGTGGATGCAGGGCATGGAGGTTTCGATCCTGGAAAAGTTGGTGTTAATGGAGAATTGGAAAAAGATATTAACCTATCTATTGCTATAAAACTGAAAGATTACTTAGAATATAGTGGTGCACATGTTATTATGACGCGTGAAGATGATAATGGGTTATATAATGAATCGAGTAGCAATAAAAAAAGAGAAGATATGAATAAAAGAAAAGAAATAATTAATTCAAGTGGAGGAGATATATTAGTTAGCATACATCAAAATAGTTTTTCTCAACAGAAATATAAAGGTGCACAAGTTTTTTATTTCAATTCTTCAGATGAAGGGAAAACATTGGCACAATGTATACAACAAGAAATCAAGACTTTTGTGGATAACAAAAATAATCGTCAAGTAAAAGACAGTGATTCATATTTTATATTGAAGCAAACAAACATTCCAGGTGTTATAGTAGAATGTGGATTTTTATCTAATTATCAAGAAGCTGAATTATTGAATACAGATGTTTATCAGGATAAAATTGCATGGGCTATTTACATTGGTATCATAAAATTTTTAGATGAAAATTAAATTTAAGGCTGTCTTAAAACACATTTAAATGGTAGGTTGAATGCTAGAAATATGTATTTTAAGACAGTCTTAATTTAAATTAAGGAGGTGCGTTGGATGAACAGATTTAGAGCTTTTTTCAATAGCATAGTATTTGTCATCATTTCTAAGCTGATACAAATACTAGCTGTTTTTATTGCGGGTATTTATTTTACAGTAAGATTTCCTATGGTTAGAGATAATAAACAAGATCTGAACAGTTTTTTTGAATCGAATTCTTTATTGATTACCTTAATTGCATGGGTAGTCACATTTAGTGTTTTTCTAATAATCTATCTAGTCAGTAAGAAGAATATGGCATATGAAACCAAATTAGATAAAGGACTTTCGATTAAAATGGTAATCATATGCATAATCTGTGGAATAGGTATTAATATATCAATTGATGGTATACTAACATTAATAAATATCTACGACTTAGTACCAAAATATGAACAACTGATGACTAGTATATCCAATAATGAGTTTTATGCGACTATAATATGTGTAGGAATACTTTCTCCTATTTTTGAAGAATTATTATATAGGGGAATTATATTAAACAAATTAAGAACGGGATTCAGTGTTTTTGGAGCCGTAATGATACAAGCTATATTTTTTGGTATAGGTCATATGAATTTAGTTCAAGGTACATATGCATTTCTGATTGGTATCATATTTGGTTATGTGGTCATATGGACTGGAAGTTTATATAGCTCAATCATTCTTCATATAACAATTAATGTTCTTAGTGCGGTTATCACTAATGTACAGATTCAGAATATGGATTTTAACTACCTTATAACAATTATAGTTACTGGAGTATTATTGACAATAATAGGGTTAAGAATAATATATGCCATGAGACAAAATGAAGAGAATAAAGTTACGGAGTTCATGGATTAATGGTATAAAGTGAAAAGAATATTATTAATTAGGTTGCACTTTTAATTTAATAAATATATGGTATAATGGTTAAGAAAATATAAAATCATTTATGGAGACATTACTATGGAGACAATAATTCGCAGAGTAGACGTTAATAATATTGATAATAATATAATTGTAGAGGCAGCAGAAATATTAAAAAAAGGACAACTAGTTGCATTCCCCACTGAAACAGTATATGGAATAGGGGCTAATGCTTTGGATATTAACGCAGTAGAAAAAATATATAAAGCAAAAGGAAGACCTTCTGATAATCCGTTAATTGTACATGTTGCTGATAAGGAAGATGTTAAAAGATATGTATTGAATATTAATTCTACAGCCCAAAAATTAATGGACGAATTTTGGCCAGGACCTTTAACTCTAATTTTTGAAAAAAAAGATATCATTCCTGATAAAATAACAGGAGGGCTTTCAACGGTAGCTATTAGAATGCCTTCTCATGTAATTGCAAGAAATATAATACGATCTTCAGGGCTACCTATAGCCGCTCCAAGTGCTAATGTATCTGGAAAACCAAGTCCCACAAAGGCTGAACATGTAATAAATGATCTATCTGGAAAAGTGGATATGATTGTTGATGGTGGCTTTTGTAAGATTGGTCTTGAATCTACGGTAGTTGATGTGTCTGAAAGTGTTCCAACAATCCTAAGACCAGGTGGAGTAACAAAAGAAATGTTAGAAGATGTTATAGGTTTAGTTAAAGTGGATCCGGCTATTAAATCAAACAATAAGGATATAGTTCCAAAAGCACCTGGTATGAAATACAGGCATTATGCGCCCAATGCAGATTTAACTATATTTAAAGGGGAAACTCATAATGTGATTTCTCATATAAATAATTTGGTTAGTATGGAAGAAGAGAAAGGAACTAAAGTAGGTATTATAGCTACTAAACAAACCCAAAATGATTTTGAATGTGTTAATATAATAAATATAGGAGATAAAAAAAATCCTAAAGAGATAGCAGCTAATTTATTTAAAGTGCTTAGAGACTTTGATGATATGAATGTAGATGTAATCTATTGTGAAGCTTTTTCAATAAAAGACATCGGTACAGCTACTATGAACAGGTTAATGAAAGCAGCTGGTAATAAAGTTATAGATATTGATTAGAATCTTCAATCATATAAGGTGATACTATGAAAAAAATTATTTTTGTGTGTACAGGTAATACTTGTAGAAGCCCAATGGCTGAAGCATTAGCCTATAAGAGCTTTATTGATAATAATATTGATATAAAAGTTATGTCAAGAGGAATACTTGTAACCTTTCCTTCACCAGCCAGTGAATATGTTGTTGAAGTAGTAGAAAAGGATTATCCAGAAATCGTTAAGCATACGGCTACTATTTTTACAGAAGATGAAGTTGATGATGGAACATTAGTTCTTACTATGACAGACAGACATAAAGATTATCTGCATATGAAATATCCAAGAATCAAGAAACATGTGATAACGTTAAAAGAATACTTAGGTGATATAGGTGATATAACGGATCCATATGGCAATTCAAAAGATGTTTATGTTAAATGTGCAGAAGATATTAACTTATTAATTAGCAAATTAGTTTTTAAAATTAAAGATATGGAGGAATTATCATGATAGCAATTGGTAGTGACCACGGTGGATTTCAATTAAAACAAGAAATTATTGAATATTTAGAAGCTAATAAGGTTGAATATAAAGATTATGGATGTTATGATGAAAAATCATGTGATTATCCTGATTTTGCAAAAAAAGTTTGTAATGCTATTGTAAATAAAGAATGCGAAAAGGGAATACTAATATGTGGAACAGGTATCGGTATTTCAATAACAGCTAACAAAATAAAAGGCATCAGAGCAGCATTGTGCCATGATTGCTTTTCTGCAAAAGCAACTAGAGAGCATAATAATGCTAATATATTAGCTCTTGGTGGAAGAATTGTTGGTAGTGAATTAGCAAAAATGATTGTTGATATATTTTTGAATACAGAGTTTTCTAATGATGAAAGACATATTAGAAGAATAAATAAAATTGAATCAAATTAATTTATGGGGGAAAACATATGAGACCATCTTGGGATGAATATTTTATGGATATTGTTGAAATTATTAAAGGGAGATCAACTTGTCTAAGAAGAAAAGTAGGAGCTGTCATAGTAAAAGACAGACGAATTCTTACAACAGGTTATAATGGTGCACCATCTGGTTGTAAGCATTGTGAAGAAGTGGGATGTTTACGAGAAGAATTAGGTATTCCTTCTGGTCAGAGACATGAACTCTGTAGAGCTTCTCATGCTGAACAGAATGCAATAGTACAAGCTGCTATGCATGGAGTTTCAATTGATGGTGGTACTATATATGTTACAGACCAACCATGTGTAATATGTTCCAAGTTAATTATTAATGCTGGTTTGAAAAGAGTAGTTTTTAAAGGATCGTATCCAGACGAACTCTCCATGGAGCTTTTAAAAGAAGCAGGCATTATTGTAGATAAATATGAATAAGCTTTTTAAAGGGGAGATGGAAGAAAATGTTTGATTCTCTAAAAGGCATAGATAGCAACTTAATTTATATCATCGCTTTTGTAATTGCCTTTGCCATAGCGTGTTTAACTACACCACTTAGCAAAAAATTTGCTTATAAAGTTGGTGCAATCGATATGCCAAAAGCTAGAGGTATGCATACAAAACCAATGCCTTTAGCAGGAGGAATTTCTATTGTACTTGGATTTATAATAACAGTAGCTATCATTGCTCCTTCAATTGATGATTTAGAATTAAAACATTTAATTGGATTGATATTAGGTGGAGCTGTAATTACAATCGTTGGATTGTTGGATGATATTTATGATTTACCAGCTAAGTTGAAATTGTTTTTCCAAATATTAGCTGCTTTGATTGTAATATTTACAGGAACTACGATCCAAGCAGTAAGCTGGCCATGGGCACCTCATGGTGTTATTTTACTTGGTTCTTTTAGTAATGTTATAACAATTATTTGGATTATAGGTGTAACTAATGCAGTTAATCTGATAGATGGGCTAGATGGTCTAGCTACAGGAATATCTTCTATTGCAGCGTTATGTTTGATGTTTATATCTATATTACATGGTGAAACAACTGCTATACTTTTAACAGCTGCCCTTGCAGGTTCATGTTTAGGCTTCTTACCTCATAACTTTAGTCCTGCAACTATATATATGGGTGATACTGGTTCAACCTTTTTAGGATTTACTTTGTCAGTGATTTCTATTCAAGGACTTATTAAAAGTTATACTGCAATAACAATCATCATAGCTGTTTTAATATTAGGATTACCTATTTTTGATACATTTTTCGCTATACTTAGAAGATTAGCTAATGGAAAACCTGTTATGCAGGCGGATCGGGGTCATCTCCATCATAGACTTGTGGATAGAGGTTACAGCCATAAGAGAGCGGTACTTACATTGTATGGTATTAGTGGAGGATTTGGTATAGCAGGAATCCTTATTGCTATGAATGATATTGCTTTTGCTATTATAATTATAGCTATAATAATTGCAGTGTGGTTACTTGATACTATAGTTAGAAAAATCAAAGCAAAAGAAAAATAAAAATGCTATGTTTGTAATATATCATAAATAAACGCCATTATTTATATGGTTCATGGGAAATTGAATATTGATAAATCTAAAAAAGCTATCTCAAAAAAACTAAGGAGATAGCTTCAAAATTATTATAATATGTTTGTTATTTAACTATGTCATTAATGAGGGATATTGCTTTTTCTTGATCAGATGCATATATTAGGTAGGAAATATCAACTTCAGATGTTGTAATCATCTTGATGTCTATATCAGCATCATATAGGATGGACATAGTTTTTGCGGCTATTCCAGGTTGGTATTTCATTTCTTCATCGTATAAAGATATTTTAGTATTGTTGGAATTAACATCAATACGCAGACTTGGAATATCTTTTTTGTAAAATTTAAGCGTTTGTATAGCGTTGAATAATACATCGTCTTGTAGAGTGAAAGATATACTGATTTTTCCTTTTAATGGAGATGTTTGGCTAATCATATCTACATTAATATTAGCATTTGCTAAAGAAGTGAATATTTCTGCAATACTTTTATCATTAATAGGTATATTAGCTAATGTAATAAGTGTAACATTTTGTGTAATGTTAAGTTTACTAATAATTTTATCCATATAATCACTCCTATCAATTGAAATTAACAATTTTAAATATAAGAATGATTATAACACATACTCAACAGGGTAACAAATAGTATTTTTTATAAAAATCAGTTTTTAATACCTACATAAACAGTGAACTATTAATATAAATAAAATATTATGTAGTATATACTTAAAAAATTGTAGAATGTAAACAATATTCTTAATATAACTGTAATATTTATCTAAAATATTTTGCATACAATGTAAATTGGTTGTATAATATAAAATGAATTGTTAAAAGGAATGGAATATTGTTACAGTATTATAGGAAAACTTAGATATATAGGAGGAAGTATTAATGTCAAAAATAAAAGTTATGAGTATTTTTGGAACAAGACCTGAAGCTATTAAAATGTGTCCTGTTGTAAAAGCTCTAGAAAAATGTGAAGATACTGAGAGCATCGTATGTGTAACAGCTCAACATAGAGAAATGTTGGATCAAGTACTTGAAGTTTTTAATTTAACACCAGATTATGATCTTAACATCATGAAAGAAAGACAAACACTTGCTCAGATTACTACTAGAGCATTAGAAGGACTTAATAATATAATTAGTGAAGTTAAACCTGACATAGTACTTGTTCATGGAGATACAACAACTACTTTTGTCGGTTCTTTAGCCGCATTTTATAATAAAGTCAATGTAGGACATGTAGAAGCAGGACTTAGGACATATAACAAATACGAACCATTTCCAGAAGAAATGAACAGGAAATTAACAGGATGTTTGACTGATTTCCATTTCGCTCCTACCAACACAGCAAGAGAGCATTTATTGAAAGAGGGAGTTGCAGAAGATATAATTCATGTAACAGGTAATACAGTTATAGATGCTTTGAAAACCACTATTAAAGATAATTATAAATTCAAAAATGATGTACTTAATCATTTGGATTATAAGAATAAAAAAATTATTGCTATGACTGCTCATCGAAGAGAAAATCTAGGAGAGCCTCTAGAAAATATTTGCAAGGCTGTCTTAAGGATAGTTGAAGATTATGAAGATGTAGAGGTTGTATATGCAGTACATCTCAATCCAGCGGTTAGAGATGTGGCTAATAGGATATTGGGTAATAATGAAAGAATACATTTATTAGACCCTCTAGAAATGCAGGATATGCATAATCTATTGAACAATTCCTATTTGGTTTTGACTGATTCAGGTGGATTACAGGAAGAAGTTCCTTCTATGGGTAAACCTGTTTTAGTACTAAGAAATGTTACAGAAAGACCTGAAGGGGTTGAGGCAGGTACATTAAAACTTGCAGGAACAGAAGAAGATACTATTTATGACTTAGCTAAATCATTAATCGAAGATGCTGACGAGTATAAGAAGATGGCAAATGCTGTCAATCCTTATGGTGATGGAAATGCGTCTGATCGAATTGTTGATATTATCATAAATAGATTAAAATAGATGCACATATATGTTTATGTTTTTTGCTTTTTCTATTTCATATTATAATTTGTAGGTAAATTGTAAAAAAATAGATATTGCTGTAGACATACGACGAAATCATGCGTATAATACTTTATTAAGAGGGAGAAACTCATGAAGTTTAATCCAAATATAATGAAAAGCTTATCTTTATTAACACAAATAGGTTTTTTGATGGCGATACCTATCATTGGCTGTATTCTTCTAGGAAGTTATCTTGACGAAAGATTTGATACAGGTATAATATTTCTTATTATATTCACAATTTTAGGTGCGTTGACTGCCTTTCGAAATTTATACGTCATAGCTATGAATAGTAGTAAAAAGAGAAAGAAGGACTCTTGATATGAATTCAGAAAAATCAATAATTATTCCACTTACAATTAAAATCACTATCATAGTAGTCCTTTCATTTATTATAGGCTTATTTTTTGTTGATAATATCATGGCTTATGGTAAAGGTCTTTTACTTGGAGGAATATTTTCCATTCTTAAGTTAAAACTAATGGAAGTAACATTCAAAAAAGCTTTAAGCAAACCTCCGAGGGCAGCCCAAAGATATGCAAATTTTCATTACTTTTTAAGGTATTTATTGACTATTCTAGTATTGGTTGTTGGAGCGTTAGAACCAACAATTAATTTAGTAGGTGTTATTATTTCACTTGTATCTGTGAAATTAGCCGCATATTGGCAAGGATACATAGAAAAACCTACACCAAAAGATGGCTCTGTAGAATTCGTTGAATGGGAAGATGATGAAGAAGAGTCGGATTTTTAACGTTTCCTATAAGGAAAGGAGGGTTAAATGATGGATATTGGTATTCATGTTGTTAAAACCGTAAAAATATTTGGTTTTGATTTATGGATAACTGAATCAATGGTAAATGTATGGTTAATAGGACTAGTTCTTATAATTGCAGCATTAATCATAAGAAGAAAAATTTTAAAGCCTAAAAAAATTCCAGCAGGTGTGCAAAATGTTATTGAATGGATTGTTGAACTATTAGATAAATTTACAATATCTACAATGGGTGAAAAAGGAAAGAAATTTTCATCTTTTTATGGATGTATGTTCATATTCATTTTGGTATGTAATTTATCTGGATTATTAATAGGACCTACTTTCAATAATGGAAGATTCGATATTAATTTTCTAAGACCTCCTACTGCTGATGCATCAGTCACATTTGCATTGTCCTTGATTACATTTTTTATGGTACAAGGATTCGGAATTAAAGTTAAAGGTGTTGGAAAATGGGCAAAAGGATTAACAGAACCATTATGGCCAATGACACCACTTAATGTTATTGGAGAACTTGCTAATCCTGTATCACTTAGTTTCCGTTTGTTCGGTAATATATTAGGTGGTACCATAATCATGACTTTATATTATAATTTACCTTGGTTTGCATTAGTTGGTATACCAGCAGCATTACATGGATATTTTGATTTGTTTGCGGGTGTATTGCAGGCATTCATATTTGTTATGCTAAGTATGACTTTTGTATCTAGTGCTATGGAATAAACAATACAAATTATTAATATTAAGTCTAAAAAATAAGCGAGGTGAGGTCATGAACGGCATACTTGATTTGCTAATAGGTTGGATGGCACATGTTGACAAAAGAGCATTGATTCTAGCCTTTTCAGCAATTGGTGCTGGTATAGCTATGATAGCAGGAATAGGTCCTGGAATAGGACAAGGATTTGCTGCTGGTAAAGCTGCTGAAGCGGTTGGAAATAATCCAGAAGGTGGAAGACCAGCGACAATCGTTATGTTATTAGGTTCAGCAGTAGCCGAAACATCAGGGATATTTTCCTTGGTTATAGCAATTATTATGTTGTTTGCCAATCCTTTAGTAACACGTGAAGGTATTGGAATCGTATTAGCAGCTAGTGCATTAGGTGCAGGGCTTGCTATGGTAGCAGGAATAGGTCCTGGAATAGGACAGGGATTTGCTGCTGGTAAGAGTGCTGAAGCAGTTGGTAAAAGACCTAAGTTGCAGAGTCCTATCGTAAGAACAATGTTATTAGGTCAGGCGGTAGCCCAAACAACTGGTATCTATGCACTAATAATTGCGTTAGTATTATTATTTGTTAATGTTTTAAAATAAAAATAAATGTTAAACAAAATATAAAATTTATATAACAGGAGGATGTTAAAATGGAACAAATTGATGGAAAAGCGTTGATATTAGCATGTTCAGCAATTGGAGCAGGTTTAGCGATGATAGCAGGTATAGGTCCTGGAATAGGACAAGGTTTTGCAGCTGGTAAAGGTGCAGAAGCTGTAGGAAGACAACCAGGAGCTCAATCAGATATTTTAAGAACTATGTTATTAGGTGCAGCAGTAGCCGAAACAACAGGTATTTACGGATTAATTGTGGCGATTATATTATTATTTGCTAACCCACTAATTTCAAAATATATGAGTTTAATTGGCTAATATATGTGAAAGGGAGTTATAGTCCCTTTCACTCCTTAATGAAAGGAGGAAAGATAAGCTTATGTACTTAGCAGAAGGTATTATAGAAAGTTTTATAATAAACTTTGATGCTCAAATGGTAGCTTCTATTCTTCTACATGCTATTAGTATACTTATATTATTTTTTATACTAAGCAAATTACTGATTAATCCAGTAAGAGAAGCTTTAAAGAAAAGAAAAGACGGTATAGCTAAAGAATATAATTTCATAAAAGACGAAAAGCAAAAAGCTACTGAGCTTGAGAAAGAATATAAAGCAAAATTAGCTAATATCAATAAAGAAGCTGATATGATCTTAGAAGAAGCTAGAAAAAAAGCTCAATTAAAAGAACGTGAAATTATTAAAAATGCAGATGATGAAGCAGCTAGACTTATGGCACGAGCTAATAAAGAAATAGAACGAGAAAAAGATAAAGTTAAAGATGAAATTAAAGGTGAAATGATAGAAGTTGCTAAGATTTTGGCAAGCAAATTTGTGGCATCGTCTATTGATAAAAAAGCAAGTGATAAGTTACTTCAAGAGACTTTAGATTCAATAGGTGAAGAAACATGGCTGAATTAGTAGCTAAACGATATGGAACAGCTTTGTTTGAGCTTGCCGTAGAAACAAATAAAATTGATGTTGTAGAAGATCAATTGAAATCCCTGAAAGAAATTCTACTAACGGAAAAAGAGTTTATTAGAATTTTGAATCATCCAAAAGTAGTTGTTGAAAACAAGATCGCTATGGTAGAAAATATTTTTGATGGGAAAATCATAAAAGATATATTAGGTCTTTTGGTTATAGCTATAAGAAAAGGAAGAGCTGATGACCTATTAGATATTATTCAATATTGCCTTGATGAAATTGACAAGCTAAATGGAAACGCAAAAGCCTATGTAACATCTGCATCAGAACTAACTGATGAACAGTTAGAAAGTATTAAAAGTAAACTAGAAGAAACAACTAAGAAGAAAATATTACTTCATTCAAATGTAGATGAGAGTTTAATAGGTGGATTAGTAATCAGAATTGGTGATAGGATTATTGATAATAGTATAAAGGGTAAAATTGAAGCTATTTCAAAAGAATTATATGCTATTCAATTAGGTTAAAAGTGAATATACTTTATTTACAGAAAGGCGGTGGAACCTTACCATGAATTTAAGACCTGAGGAAATTAGTTCAGTAATTAAAGAACAAATTAAAAGATATAAAACAGATTTGGAAGTAAGTGACGTTGGAACTGTTATTCAAGTTGCTGACGGTATTGCACGTATTCATGGCCTTGAAAGAGCAATGTCCGGAGAGCTTCTAGAATTTCCAGGTGAAGTATATGGAATGGTACTTAACTTAGAACAAGACAATGTTGGTGCAGTTTTGATGGGTTCTGATAAAAATATTAGTGAAGGCGATATTGTTAAAGCAACAGGTAGAGTGGCAGAAGTTCCTGTAGGGGACGCACTTATCGGACGTGTTGTTAATGCATTAGGACAACCAATCGACGGAAAAGGTCCAATCAATACGGATACATACCGTAAAATAGAAAGGGTTGCACCTGGTGTTATAACAAGAAAATCAGTTGATACACCTTTACAAACAGGTATCAAAGCAGTAGACTCAATGGTTCCAATTGGAAGAGGACAACGTGAGTTGATTATAGGAGATAGACAAACAGGTAAGACTGCTATAGCTCTTGATACTATAATCAATCAAAAAGGACAAGACGTATTATGTATATATGTAGCAATCGGACAAAAAGCATCAACTGTAGCAGGACTAGTTAAGACATTGGAAGAAAATGGTGCTATGGATTATTCAACTGTTGTTGCAGCAACAGCATCTGAACTTGCTCCATTACAATATATTGCTCCATATGCAGGTGTAGCAATAGGTGAAGAATGGATGGAAAACGGTAAGGATGTACTTATCATATATGACGACTTATCCAAACATGCAGTTGCATATCGTGCACTGTCATTACTACTTAGAAGACCACCAGGACGTGAAGCATATCCAGGTGATGTATTCTACCTTCATTCAAGACTCCTAGAAAGAGCGGCAAAACTTTCAGAAGAGTATGGTGGCGGTTCAATTACAGCCTTACCTATAATTGAGACACAAGCAGGAGATATCTCTGCATATATACCAACAAATGTTATTTCAATTACAGATGGTCAGATTTTCCTTGAAACAGAATTATTTAATGCAGGTGTTCGTCCTGCTATCAACCCAGGGTTATCTGTATCAAGAGTTGGTGGTGCTGCACAGATAAAAGCTATGAAAAAAATTGCAGGACCAATTCGTGTTGAGTTAGCTCAATATAGAGAACTGGCTGCATTCGCACAATTCGGTTCTGATTTAGATAAAGAAACAAAAGAAAGACTTGACCAAGGTGAAAGAATTATTGAAGTTCTTAAGCAACCTCAATATAAACCTATGTCAGTAGCGCATCAAGTACTTATATTATACGCTGCTACTAAAAAATATTTAATGGATATACCTGTATCTGAAATCTTGAATTTCGAAGCAAAACTTATTGAATTTGTTGATACTAAATATCCTGAACTTGAAAAAGAAATAAAAGGTAAAGCTGGAATGGATGAAAAACTAGACAAAAAAGTTGCTTCAGTTATTGAAGAATTTAAGAGTGGATATAAAAACCTAAGTAAAGAGGTGTAGCTTTATGGCTTCAATGAGAGATATTAAGCTAAGAAGAAATAGTATACAAAGTACTCAAAAAATTACAAAAGCCATGAAATTAGTTGCTACTTCCAAACTTCAAAAAGCTAAAGTAAGAGCTTCTGAATCAAGACCTTTTTTTGAAAAGATGCAAGAGACTATAGGTTCCATTCTAGAACGAAGTAATAGTGTTAATCATCCGTTTTTAACTAAAAGAGAGGTTAAAAATAAAGGATATATTGTTATTACATCCAATAAGGGTCTTGCAGGTGGATATAATTCTAATATAGCAAAACTTGTAATGAAAGATTGCAACAAAGAGAATGCTAAAATTGTAGCAGTAGGTAGAAAAGGTGCCGAAAACTTCAAAAGGAACGGTTATGAAATCATTAAACAGTACAATGATGTTATAGAGCAACCTATTTATAAAGATGCAGTACTTCTTGGAGAGAAACTATTAACAATGTACAAAGAAGGTATAATTGATGAAGTCTATGTAGCATATACTTCTTTTATTTCAGCACTTACACAGGAACCTAAGCTTCTGAAAATTCTTCCTGTCAATACAGAAGAATTTGAAAAGACAGGGGAGAAAAGTAGTGATATGATGACATATGAACCTTCACCTGAAGAGGTACTTGAACAAGTTATTCCAAAGTATATTAATAGTATTATATTTGGGGCTCTTAGAGAATCAGTAGCAAGTGAACATGGTGCAAGAATGACTGCTATGGATTCAGCTACAAATAATGCAGACGAAATGATTGAAGATTTATCCCTTGAGTATAATAGAGCTAGACAAGCTTCTATTACTCAAGAGCTTTCAGAAATCGTTGGTGGTGCAGAAGCGATTAAGTAAAGGAGTGAAATAATAAATGGCAGACAAGGCAGGAAAAATATCCCAAATTATTGGTGCCGTTTTGGATATAAAATTTACAGGACATCTTCCAGCTCTTTATAACGCTATTGTAATCAAAAAAGATGATGGAACAGATGTAATAGTAGAAGTTGCACAGCATCTTGGAGATGATATAGTAAAATGTATAGCCATGGGTGCAACTGATGGTTTATCAAGAGGTATGGAAGCAATTGATACAGGAAAACCAATAACTGTACCAGTTGGTGAAAAAACATTAGGTCGTATTTTTAATGTTACTGGACAGGCTATTGATAATAAGCCAGCTCCAAAAACAAAACACAGTTGGCCTATTCATAGAGAAGCGCCAAAATTTGAAGAACAAGTTACAGAAACAGAGATATTAGAAACAGGGATAAAAGTTGTTGACTTATTATGTCCATATCAAAAAGGTGGTAAAGTTGGTCTTTTTGGTGGTGCAGGTGTAGGAAAAACAGTTCTTATTCAAGAACTAATTCGTAATATAGCAACAGAGCATGGTGGATACTCAGTATTTACTGGTGTTGGTGAAAGAACAAGAGAAGGAAATGACCTATATAATGAAATGGCTGAATCTGGTGTTCTTGATAAAACTACCATGGTATTCGGACAAATGAATGAGCCACCAGGAGCAAGAATGCGTGTAGGTTTAACTGGACTTACAATGGCTGAATACTTCCGTGATGAAGGTGGACGTGACGTATTATTATTCATTGATAATATTTTCCGTTTCACACAAGCAGGTTCTGAGGTATCGGCTTTGCTAGGACGTGTGCCTAGTGCTGTTGGTTATCAACCAACACTTGCTACAGAAATGGGTGCGTTGCAAGAGCGTATTACATCAACCAAAAGTGGTTCAATCACATCAGTTCAAGCGGTATATGTGCCTGCTGATGACTTGACTGACCCAGCTCCAGCGACAACATTTGCCCATCTTGACGCAAAAACAGTATTATCACGTGCCATTGTTGAACGTGGTATTTATCCAGCTGTAGATCCTCTTGATTCTTCATCAAGAATCCTTTCACCTATGGTTGTAGGGGAAGAACATTATAGTGTTGCGAGACGTGTACAGCAGATACTTCAAAGATACAAAGAATTACAAGATATTATAGCGATTCTTGGTATGGATGAGTTATCAGAGAATGATAAACTTATTGTTGCAAGAGCTAGGAAAATACAATATTTCCTATCACAACCATTTTTTGTAGCAGAAAACTTTACTGGTAAAGAAGGAAAATATGTACCATTAAAAGATACCATTCAAGGATTTAGAGAAATCCTAGAAGGTAAACATGATGATATACCAGAAAATGCATTCTTGATGGCAGGGAATATTGATGATGTTCTTGCCAGAGTATAGTAGGTGATAAAATGGCTGATAATAAATTTTTATTACAAGTTGTTACACCAGAAAGAGTATTCTACGAAGATAATGTTGATCGTGTAGAATTCAAGACCAGTGAAGGAGATATTGGAGTATATGCTAACCATATACCGTTAACTACACCAGTGGTAAGTGGTATGATGGTAATAAAGAATGATTCGAAAGAAGAAAAAGCAGCAATCCATAAAGGATTTGCAGAAGTTACTCCAGAAAAAGTAACAATTCTAACAGATGCGGCAGAATGGCCACATGAAATTGACGTAAAAAGAGCTGAAGAATCTAAATTAAGAGCAGAGAGAAGATTGAAAGCTGATAAAGCTGAAATTAATGAATTGAGGACTAAAGCGGCCCTTGCAAGATCCACTGCTAGACTTGAAGTTAGTAAATATGAAGAACCAGAAGAAAAGTAAATGTTTTTCATAATTTAGAATTTATAACTATAGATAAAACACTTGTTGCGTGTTTGTTCTATAGTTATTTAATTTAAATAATTATAAATTGTATTATGTTGTTGATATTGCTGAATATAGAATGTATATATTAGCAAAAATGGTTGATGTAATAAATTTAATATGGCATAATAAACCATATATGCTTAAAAATTGTTATTATATAAGAAATGACAATCTGAAGCTATAAAAAAATGTAAAGGAAGTATTTTTATGAGGAAGAGTATTAAAGTATTGTTATCATTAGTTCTTATTATGACACTATCTGCAACGGTATCTGCAAGTTCATTAATAAGAGAAATAGCAGGGAAAGAAGACAAAGGGATTATAGTAAAGTATAATAATCAATTTCAAGATTTGAAAGACGATAATGGAAATTTCGTATATCCAGTAGTCATCAATGACTCTCCGTATCTTCCAGTTAGAGCGATATCAGAGATATTAAATGCAAATATTACATGGGACGGAAAAACAAAAACTATTTTTATTACAGAAAACAGTAATAAAAAAGATCTAGACAAATGCAATCTATCTAAAACAAAAAAAGGTATGTTAACATTTAATGGAGAAACAATAAATTGTTACCTTGAGGCTAAATTTGAAGATAACAAATGTAGCTGTACGGCTACAACCGACAAAGATGTAGATATTTGCGTAATTGTAAAAGCAACTAGGGATGAATCAGGTGATACTATGCTCTCAAATGAAAGTGATTATGCCGATACTAGAAGCGGATCAAATACATTAACATTTGAAGATTATGATAATGCCAAAGCATGGGCGAAATTCACTAAAGGGGATAAGAGCATTGAATTATCTATAGATAAATATCCATTATTATCAACAACGTTATCAGCAAATGAGTTGATAAGAGATATAACAGGAAAAGAAAACAAAGAGATAACAGTAAATTACAATAACAAAGTACAAGATTTAAAAGATGCTAATGGAAATCCTGTATATCCAGTAGTTATCAATGACTCTACATATTTTCCAGTTAAAGCGATATCAGAGATGTCAGGTGCAGATATTACATGGGATACTGAATCAAAAACTATTTTTATTACAGAAAATGGTATTAAAAAAGATTTAGATAAATGCAAAAAAGGTTCAATGATAGTTAATGGAGAAATCATAAATTGTTATCTTGAAGCTGAATTCGATGAAAACCAATGTAGCTGTACAGCAACAACTGACGAAGATGTAGATAAAATTTGGATAATTCTAAAAGCAAAGGATGGTAGCGGTACTCAAACTTTGGAAACCGAGAAGGCAAATATAAGAGACATTTCACGAACAATGATGTTAGAAGGTTTTAAAAATGGCAAAGCATGGGCTAAATTCTTTAAAGGGGATAAAAGCATTGAATTGATAATAGAAAAAAAATCATTATAGGTACTCAAATAATACATATAGATATTTTTTTAAAAAAGAGTGTTGCTCACTGCCACATGACGATGGAAGTATGCAG
This sequence comes from Vallitalea longa, assembly GCF_027923465.1. Lineage (NCBI taxonomy): Bacteria > Bacillati > Bacillota > Clostridia > Lachnospirales > Vallitaleaceae > Vallitalea > Vallitalea longa. The sequence goes on along the minus strand of NZ_BRLB01000010.1, from coordinate 126,039 downwards.
CACTTTATTATCGTTCATATCAAATTAAGGAATCAAAAGAAAACTAAATATTTTTCTATGAGTTTATAACTACAGATAAAACACCAATCATATATTTGTTATATAGTTATTTCATTTGCTTAATTATATATTATATTATGTTATTGATACTGCTAAATATAGGATGCTTATTGATAAAAATAGTTGATGTAGTAAATATAATATGGTAAAATTAGCCATATATGCTTCAAATAATCATTTTTCAACACTAACTTACATTTTTTGAAGCTAAAAATAAAAAAACAAGTAAAGGAGCAAATTTATGAGGAAGAGTATTAAAGTAGTATTATCATTAGTTCTTATTTTTACACTATCAACAACGTTATCAGCAAGTTCATTAATTAGAGATATAACTGGAAAAGAAAACAAAGGGATAACAGTAAAGTACAATAATCAAGTTCAAAATCTGAAAGACGGTAACGGAAGTCCAGTATATCCAGTAATTATTAATGGTTCTACATATCTTCCAGTTAGAGCGATAGCAGATATGTTAGGTGCAGATATTACTTGGGAAGGAGAAACAAAAACAATCTATATTACAGGAAACAAAGATGTAGATAGTGCTGTACCTACTGATTTACCATCTACTACTAATAATAATAGTTCTAATTCAAGTAAGAAAGAAACAAGCAAACCACAAGAAAATACTTCATCTAGTCAATATCCAGCAACAAGTAATGCAGGAACAAAAGATGATCCAATTGAAATGAGAACATCATATACATACAATTACACTGATGGATGGGAAAATAATGTTACAAATGCAGATTATACAGTGACTATTACAGATGTTGATCCTCTTACTAGAGATGATATAGAAGATCTAGGGTTTCAAAAACCTGAAGAAAATGCTTTATATGAGTATGTTATGGTTACTATAAAGGTAGACGTTAATAATGCAACATATGAAGGAGAAAATTCTTACTATCTAAGTAATTATTTACCACAGATTAATAATGTCGAGACTAACGAAGGAAATTGGGTTGTAGGTCATTGGCATTTTGGTTTCAAAGGATGTTTAAAAGATGCAGTTGAAAATGTAACAACTTCAGGTAAGTATGACATGATGAAGGTTCATCCAAATGAAAGCAAAAGTTACAGTGCTGAAGGTAATGTTATAGTTACAGTAATTAAAAATTCAAAAAATCTTTTATCCATAGAAGATGGAGATAATTCACGTGATCTTGCTTATTTCAAATTATATTAAGATATTATAAGTATTTAAATAAAATATAATATGTACAAAGAAAAGACAAAATAGGAGTGAATAAGATGAGAAAAAGTATAAAAGCAATAGTATCATTAGTTCTTATTTTCGCATTGTCAACATCTCTATCAGCAAGTTCATTAATTAGAGATATAACAGGAAAAGAAAATAAAGGAATAACCGTAAAGTACAATAATCAAGTTCAAAATTTAAAAGACGGTAATGGGAACCCAGTATATCCAGTAATCATCAATGGTTCCACATATCTTCCAGTTAGAGCAATAGCAGATATGTTAGGTGCAGATATTACATGGGAAGGAAATACGAAAACAATTTATATTACAGGAAATGGAGCTAAAAAAGATGTAGACGGTGCTGTACCTACTGATTTACCTTCAACTGGTAATAGTAGCAGTTCCAATGCAAATAAACAAGAAACAAGTAAATCACAAAATAATACTTCATCATCTAATCAATTTACAGCAACTAGTAATACAGGAACATTTGAAGATCCAATTAATCTAGGAACTGCATATTCATATAATTATAATACAGGATATGGAAATAATATTGCAAATGCAGATTATACAGTAACTATTAAAAATGTTGAACCTATAACTAGAGATGATATACAAGATTTAGGTTTTGTAAGACCAGATGAAAATGCTATAATAGACTATGCTATGATTACTATAAAAGTAGATGTTACTAATGCAACATATCAAGGAGATGAAGACTATTACTTTTTGAGTATGTACGAGCCTAGGATTTTCAATATTAAAACTACCGAAGGAAATGGTATGGTTAGTGATATGGATTTTGGGTTTAATGGTTGTTTAAGTAATGCAATTGATAAAGCAACAAGATCATCAGAAAATAAGATGATGGTGGTGCATGAAAATGAAAGTAAAAGTTATAGTGCTGAAGGTAATGTGATAGTTGGTGTGTATAAGAATTCAAAAAATCTTTTAAGCATAAAAAATGGAGAAGACTATGACGATCTTGCCTATTTTAAATTATATTAAATAATCTAAAAAGCTGATAAAGTCATACTATAAAGAGTGGATTGAATTTTTTTCCACTCTTTTTATGATTTCTAAATTATATCGTATTAACCAAGTCTATTTATATAATAATATTATTATACTAATAATTCAAAAATAAGTAAAAAATATATAAATAACATAAAACTTCTTGACACACAATAAAACTTTTGATATCATACTTATATCATATGTTACAAGAAAGTGTTTGATGAGAGGAAAAATTTATGATTATTAAACAAAATATTTCTGATCAAGTTTTTAATGAATTCAAAAAAAACATTGAAAGCGGTGTTTGGAAACAGGGAGAGAACATTCCTTCAGAAGGTGATTTGACAGAAATGTATAATGTCAGCCGTATATCAGTTAGGAATGCAATTCAACGATTAGTTTCATTAGGCTGGTTGGAAACACAACAAGGTAAAAGAACTTATGTAAAAGAGAAAACATTAAAAGATATAATTAATACTGATTTACCTACAATATTATTAGATGATAATGAAATGATTAAGGTCGTGGAGTTCAGAAAAATAATTGAAGTAGAATCTGCTGCAATTGCTGCTAAGAATGCTACTTCAGAAAATATTGCTAATCTAGAGCAACGATTAGCTAATATGGGTAAACTGGATATAAATAGTAAAGAATTTTCAATACTAGACTTAGAATTTCACATTGAAATAGCTAGAGCTACAAAGAATGACTTAATTGTTGAGGTAATGACACTATTAAAGAAAACCCTTATTAATAATGTTAGTAAATTGAACAAAATGGCTGAAGACAAAGATACCATGTACTTCCATGAAAAAATATTTGAAGCAATTAAAAACAAAGATCCAGAAGAAGCAAAAAAAGCTATGACAATGCATATGGATTATAATTTTGAACAGGTTAAAAACAAAAATAAATAGTTGTAAAAGATAAAATATTTACTTGATAAAATGATAAGGAAAAAATAAAAACCAAGTATAATATAACTTGTATCATAAGTTACATGAAACAAAGATAATTATAATAAATAGCCAAGAAAAATATATGTAAGCTATATATGTTTGTATAAAATCATAAATTAACTTGTATCATAAGTTATAACATATAAGCATATATAATGAAAATATGATATATAAACGATTGTTACAAAACTTTATAAATTATGTACAGAACATAACAACTGACAACAATAATGATTAAAACTAAATTTTGGAGATAATGCTATGAAGATAAAAGACATCAAAACACATGTTTTACATGCAAAACTTAAACAACCATTCTGTTTTTCTCAATGGTGGTACGATACAAGAACAACATGTATAGTTGAAATAATTACTGAGGATGGTATTACTGGATGGGGTGAATGTTATGGTCCATCAACTGTAATACAAGAAATTATTAATGTTTATAAAGAATATTTAATTGGAGAAGACCCAAGGGAAATAGATAGACATTGGGAATATCTATATAACAGATATCGTGACTATGGACAGAAAGGACTAATCGTAGAAGCTATAAGTGGTATTGATATTGCTCTATGGGATATATTCGGAAAGAGCGTTGGATTACCAGTTTATAAATTACTTGGTGGAGCTAACAGAAAAGAAATACAAGCTTATGCAACTGGTTTTTATCCTGAAAAAGCAGAGGATCCTATAAAAATATTACAAAAAGAAGCAGAAGACTATATGAATGCTGGTTTTAAAGCTATGAAAATGAAAGTCGGATTTGGTGTTAATAAAGATTATGAATTAGTTAAAGCCATTCGACAAGTAATAGGAATGGATATCGAGCTTATGATTGACGCCAATCATGCTTATGATTCAGTGGAAGCGATTAAATTAGGAAGAAAACTGGAGGATATGAATATTGGTTGGTTTGAAGAACCAGTACCTCCTGAAGATCTGAGAGGATATGAAGAGTGTAAAAATGCACTAAATATACCAATTGCTGGTGGTGAATGTGAATTTACTAGGTTCGGATTCAAAGATATTCTAGCAAATAGGGTGATTGATATAATTCAACCAGATACATGTTCTGCTGGAGGTTTATCCGAATGTAAAAAAATTGCGGTAATGGCTAATGCTTTTGGCGTGAGATATAATCCTCACAGCTGGGGTACAGGTATCGGATTAGCAGCAAACTTACATCTACTAGCTAATTTACCATATAATCCACTATCAATGAATCCAGTATCACCTATGTTGGAATTTGATCAAACAGAGCATCCTTACAGATTGAAATTAATAGACAATACCATATTTCATACTAACGGATATGTTAAAGTTCCAACAGGTGCAGGATTAGGTATAGAAGTTAATAGAAAAGTTTTGGAGAAATATAAAATCAAATAAGAGTATGGATGATTAGGAGGTTAGACATATGGACAAAATATTAAATAATTTCAGAAAAAAACTTAGTAATGGAGAAGGTCTTATAGGTCCGTTCATGAAAACTGGAGATCCTGCATTTGTTGAATGTGCTGGTTTCGGAGGTTTTGATTTTGCCATTTTAGATATGGAACATGGACCAATGAATGTACTCCAATTACAGAATCTGATTAGAGCTGCTCAGTGTTCCAATATAATGCCAATAGTAAGAGTACCTGATTATTCAGAAAGCTCAATCGGCAAAGCATTAGATGTAGGAGCATTAGGGATTCAAGTACCACAGGTAACTAATAGTGATACAGCGAAAGAAGCTATTAGGGTTGCTAAATTTGCACCACAAGGAGATAGAGGAGTCTGTAGATATGTTAGAGCAGCTAAATATACTGCGACTGATAGATATGAATATTTTAAAAATGCAAATGATAATATAGTTATTTTACAGCTTGAAGGAAATGATGCAATTAATAATATAGATGATATTTTAGAAGTTGAAGGGATTGATATTATATTCATAGGTCCTTATGATTTATCACAATCATTGGGATATCCAGGACAAGTTGATCATCCTGAAGTTATTAATAAAATGAAATTCATAGTTAATAAAGCAAAATCAAAAAATATTGCGGTAGGTATTTTCGTAGATGATTTAAAAGCAGCTAAAATGTGGAGAGAACAGGGAATTCAATATATTTCATATTCTGTTGATGTGGGAATGTTTTATGAGCAATGTAAAAATATTGTAAATGACTTTAGATAAGTTATTTCCATATAAAAAAGCTTTATAAAGCAGTAAAATTCTTGTAAAATAAAACATATTATTACTATTGAATTAGCATAAATAATATATATTTCAAACATAATTTTTATACATAATTTCTAGGGAGATGAAGAAATGAAGATAACTAAATTAGAAACATTTCATGTAAAACCAAGATGGCTTTTTCTAAAGATATCTACAGACGAAGGAATTTGTGGTTATGGAGAACCAGTTGTAGAAGGGAAAAGCAAGACGGTAGAAACTTTAGTTCATTCATTCGGCAAAATGTTAATTGGTAAGAATCCATGTGATATTGAATATCTATGGCAACTCATGTATAGAGGTTCTTTCTATAGAGGGGGCGCAGTAATAGTCAGTGCCATCAGTGGTATAGAACAAGCTTTATGGGATATAAAAGGTAAATACTATAAAATGCCTGTATATGAGATGCTTGGGGGCAAAGTTAGGAATAAGATCAGAGTTTATCCTCACTTGAACGGTAATTATCCAGACCCTGGTGATGATAGTATAGAGGCATGGGTCAAATATGCTTTGAATAGAAAGAAAGAAGGATTCAATTTCATTAAGATACCTATGGGTGGTCCAATGAAATATCTGGAAAGTACAGAATCAATTAATGAATATGTTGGAAAAATACGTAAATTAAGAGAAGCAGTAGGAGATGATATGGACTTAGCACTTGATTTCCATGGACGGGTTTCACCTGCCTTGGCCATCAGATTCTGCAAGGAACTTGAGTCAGTTCATCCAGCATTTATAGAAGAGCCAGTTTTACCAGAGAATGTTGATGCTCTAGTTAAAGTAAAAGAGTCTACAACTATACCTATTGCAACAGGTGAAAGAGTCTTCACTAAATGGGGATTCAGAGAAGTCATAGAAAAACAGGCAGCAGCAATTATTCAACCAGATTGTTGTCACGCTGGGGGAATTCTAGAGATCAAGAAGATAGCGGCTATGGCAGAAGCTTATTATTGCGGGGTAGCGCCACATAATCCACTCGGACCTATTTCTCTAGCGGCATGTCTACAAATCGATGCTTGTATACCAAACTTCGTTATTCAAGAATATCCAGGATACTATAATGGATGGGATATAGGAAAAGAATATCTTAATAAACCTTTTGAAGTTAAGAATGGATATATTGATGTACCAACAGGCTATGGTCTTGGTATTGAAGTGAATGAAGAGAGCTTAAAAGAGATGAGTTATGATGGAGAATGGGACTCTCCATTGTTCTTTGATCCAGACGACAACTCTTTAGCTGATTGGTAGATTCATATGTAGTTCAAAAATCTTATTTTGTAACAAAACTATACTTATAAAAAACTTAAGGAGGCTACAAAATGAAAAAATTAACTGCAATTGCATTAGTGGTATTGTTATTAACATCAGTATTTACGGGGTGTGCATCTAAGAAAGATGAAAATAAAGATCAACAAGCTGATGGTGGGGATAAAAAAGTGACTATTAGGATTATGTCATCAACAATTACAGAATCACCTGAAGGTGATATTGAACAAGATATAGCTGATGAATATATGAAACTTCATCCTAATGTTACTATCAAGTATGAAGGGGTACCTGTTAATGAAATTCCTAAGAAAATAACTACTTTAGCAACTAACAACAGTTTACCAGATGCTTTCTTCAATCCACCACAATTTATTCCTGTTTCATATGAAATGGATATCTTAGCTCCTATCAATGAATTGGTGGACGAAGAATATATGAATGGATTTACTGAAAGTTCCGTAAAAGATAATACTATTAATGGAGATCTTGCTGTATTCCCTTGGTATTCGATTCCTTCAGCTATTGTTTATAGAACTGATTGGTTAGAGGAAACAGGTAAAGAAGAACCAACTAATTGGGAAGAATTTTTGGATGTAGCCAAAGCAATGACAAAAGACAGTGATGGTGATGGAAACATAGATAGATGGGGCTTCAGTATGGTTGGAACCAGAAATGGTTCTGGAGAAGCTAGGTTCATGACTATCGCTAGAAATTTCGGTGTAGATGATGTTTACCTTAATGGTGATAAATGGGAAACAGGATTGACAACAGATAATTTGAAGAATGCTCTAAAATATTTTACAGATTTACATAATGAATATGGAGTTGTACCTCCAGGACCAACAGAAACAGGATATCCTGAAGCGGCTAACTATTTTGCAACAGGAAAAACTGGAATGATGTTGACTGGTTCCAATGCCATAGGACTTATTACATCTCAAAATCCAGAGTTAGCAGATAAGATTGGTAGTTTTATGGTACCAGCTGGAGAGAGACAAGTAAATTATATAATTTCAGAAGGATATAGTATTACAGATACCTCAGAGAACAAAGATGTTGTTGTTGATTATCTAAAATTCATGGTAGACAAGAAAAATTCATTGACTTTCTCTAAAGCTACTGGAAGATTACCAATCAGAACAGAATCATCATCTGATGAATTCTTTCAACAGGCAACATTCAGAGGATTTATTCAAGCTCTTGACAAACCATATAGCCAAGCTCAGTTCCCAAGATACACAGAAGTTCTAGATATCATTGGAGAAGCGTATACAGTTATTATGGCTAACAAGGTTGATATGGATGATGTAATGAAAAACATTGAAGAAAAAATGACAGAAGTTCTTGACGAAGTTAATAATCAATAAATGACTGCAGATATACGCCTTGGTAATATATCAAGGCGTATATCAATACATGGACATAGAAAAGGGTGAATCAATGCGATTATTTAAATACAGAACAACAAACGTTAATAGGATGGGATATTCTTTTATTTTACCTAATTTAATAGTAATGCTTATTCTGATTACATATCCTGTATTTAGAGGTTTGTATATAAGTCTGTTTAACACAAATCTAATTAATAAGTGGAAGTTTGTTGGGTTTAACAATTATACCGATGTCTTATTCAATAGTGAGTTTTATTCATCTGTTTGGATAACATTGAAGTTTACATTCTTTGTTGTATTAGGACATTTCATCATTGGGTTTATACTTTCACATATATTAAATAAAAACATAAAAGGAATCACATTATTTAGAGCTATACTTATAATGCCATGGCTTATTCCTGAATCTGTACTGGCAATGGTTTTTAAATGGCTATTCAATCCTGTATATGGTTTAGTCAATCATTTATTAATGAAATTATCAATCATTTCAGAACCTTTATCATGGCTGGGAGATGGAAAATATGCATTCTTTATTGCAGTAATGGTTTGTATTTGGAAGGGTTTCCCTATGATTATGATGATGATTCTAGCTGGTTTACAAAGTATTCCTAAAACACTATATGAAGCTGGTCAGATAGATGGAGCTTCCAATTGGCAGAAATTTATCTATATAACAATTCCAAGTATAAAACACATACTTGCTACAGCATTGATATTAGATACTGTATGGTGGTTTAAGCATTACACTATTGTTTGGGTATTAACCCAGGGAGGACCTGGAAGTGCTACATCATTGATAAGTATCGACATATATAAAACCAATTTTGAGTATTTTAAATTCGGTAAAGGTTCTGCTACTGCAATACTTGTATTCTTTATCTGTTTTGCTATAGGGAAAATATATGAAAGGGTGTTTAAAGCTAATGAAGACTAAAAAAGTTACTAGAAATATTGGATATTATATAATTTTAGCTCTATTTTCTTTAATGGTTTTGATACCGGTTTTATGGATGGTTTCTACAGCTTTCAAACCAGAAGTTGAGACATTTACTATTCCACCTAGATGGATTCCAGAAAATCCGACATTAGATTCATTTAGAAATATAAGAACTGCATACCCTTTCTTTACTCAATTGAAGAATAGTTTCATAGTTGTGGTCGGTTCAACAATAATTACAGTTATTTTTGCATGTTTTTCAGGATATGGAGTAACTAGATTCAAATTCAAAGGTAGAAAACAATTCATGTCCTTTTTATTGGTAACACAAATGTTTCCATCAATCATGGTTTTGGTACCATTCTATACAATATTGAATAAGTTGAATTTGATTAATACGTATTGGGGACTAATTGTTGTATATGTATCTATGTCAATAGCTTTTGCAACATGGATGATAACCAGTTTCTTTAAATCAATACCAATTTCACTTGATGAAGCTGCTATAATTGATGGTTGTACAAGGTTCCAAGTTTTCTGGAAGATAGTATTACCGTTAACTATTCCTGGATTAGTTTCAATATGTATTTATTGTTTTATAAATGGATGGAATGAATACATGTTTGCATCAACTTTTGTGACAACAGAAGAAATGAAGACAATAACAGTTGGAATTGCAGAATTAAGTGGGCAATATAAGATACTATGGAATGATATGATGGCAGCATCTTTGGTTGCAAGTGTACCTCTAGTTGTATTATTTGTTTTCTTACAAAAGTACTTCATAAGTGGAATGACTGCTGGAGCGGTTAAAAATTAGTTTGATGAAATTAATGGTATGATAGAATACATTTATAAAAATAGGGAAAGATAGGTGATAATTTTGTATAAACAATATATTAATGGTTCATGTATTGAAGGTGATGGATCAATAATTAAAGTTGTCAATCCAGCAACTGAGGAAATTGTTACTGAGTTTAAAGGTGCATCATCAGTTCAGACAGAAACAGCTTTGACAGCTGCTTATAAAGCATTTAAAACTTGGTCGAAACTTTCAATAAATGAAAGAAATACTTGGATAGAAAAGTTGAGAATCAAACTATTAGAAGAAAAAAATAATATGGTAAATATTTTGATAAGCGAGACTGGAAAAACAACTGAAGATGCAGAATATGATTTCGGGATGCTTATACTTTGTCTATCATATTATCAAGAAGAAGCAAAAAGAGTATATGGAGAGACAATACCAGATTATGATGATAATTTTAAAAATATAATTGTTAAAAAACCGAGAGGTGTTATAGCTGCACATTTAGCATGGAATTTTCCACTTCTTAATGTTGGTTATAAATTAGGACCTTCATTAGCCTCTGGATGTACTTGTATATTAAAACCGTCTAAGGAGACTCCACTAACGACTTTATATATAGGTAAAGTTGCAGAGTCAATAGATTTTCCAGAAGGTGTCATTAACATTATATCTGGTTTATCTTCTGAAGTTGCTGCTACAATAAATGGAAGTAAGATTCCAAGTCTAATTACTTTGATAGGTTCTACTGAAACAGGACTTAAGATAGTAGAACAGTCATCAACTTCAATTAAACATTTTTCATTGGAATTAGGTGGAAATGCACCGGCTGTTGTAACTGAACATGCTAAGATTGAAGATGCAGCCAAGAAACTTGTTGACTTGAAATTTACTAATGCAGGTCAAGTATGTGTATCTCCTAACAGAATTTTTGTTCATAGCAGTGTATATGATACATTTATTAAATATGCTAAAGAATTTGCTGAGAAAGTTGTATTGGGAGCAGGATCAGATGAAGGAGCCATGATGGGGCCACTTCTAACTGATAGAGCTAGAACAAGAATGTTAGGACTTATAGAAGATGCTGTCAACCATGGTGCAAAAGTTATAACAGGCGGTAAAAAACCAGAAGACCATGATAAAGGATATTATTTGTTACCTACTATACTCACAGATGTAGATAAAGATATGAAAGTATATAGAGAAGAGATTTTCGGTCCGATTATGGGCATTGCTAAGTTTGACACTATTGAAGAAGTAATTGAAAAAGCAAATGATACTGAGTATGGTTTAACTTCATATGTGTTCTCAGAGAATTTATCTGAAGTAATGAAATTATCTGAAGCTATTGATGCAGGAACAGTGTGTGTAAATGAGCCATATTATGCTATCAATCAACCTCATGGTGGAGTAAAACAAAGTGGTATCGGAAAAGATTGTTCAAAATATAGTCTTGAAGAGTATTTTACATTAAAAAGAATTTCTTTAAGAGTATAAGAGCATAAAATCAATATTAGATTTAAATCAGGCAGTATAACTTGTTAAAATCGAGTTATGCTGTTTTTTTATTAATTAGGTAAAGTTATTACTTATTCTATCAACTATTAGTAAGTATCTGCCGATATATAATTGAAACCTGTTTATATATATTAATATGTTAATTATGTTTTTTAGTGTTAATAGTTTATTTAACATAATTGTTAAGTTAGGTATTGACTTTATAAGATATAATTTATAATGGTTGTTAACAATAAATTGTGACTAAGGGGGATAAATGATGAAGAAAAAGAATATATTGTGGATAACTTCTATGTGTCTTGTGATTTTAGCTCTTACTATTTTTAACATAGGTAGCACTAGAATTAGAGCTGCTTCCGATAAGGGATTTGAGTGGAAAAAGAATGATACTATGGATGAGTTATTGCAGATAGTCAATAATAAGGCTGGTAATGATGAGGTACTTATAAATTGGAATCTTGAAGATTATGGAGAATATAAGTTAGAATATTATTTGACTGATAAAGTAAAAACGCAAGTTATTGTTGAACATGAAGTCAACAAAGTAACATTCAAATATAATATGATAAGGATTGATACAGATTCTGGGACAGAAACAAGTATTACAGAATCCGAATTCAATAAATCATTCGCAATGATGAATTATGATTTGCTTGTACCTCAATTAGAGACAATAACTGATAAAACAAATTTATTCGATGGAGATTCCATTGAATTTGAAATCGTTAGAGGAGCAAGTTCCAAATATCCGGGGGCTTCTTTTGTAATTAATAATTTACCTGTGAGATTCAAATGGAATATGCAGACAAAAACTATAAGCTTTCTAACGAAGGGTGTACAAAAAGGATGTATCGTACCTTTTGAATTAACTACACCGGACAATACGAAATGTAAGTTACAACTACTTAGAACATTTGATAACTTCAAAATAGAGCCGACACATTGGGTAAAAGATAGTAAAACCAACACTAATGAAGATAAAAAAACTTTAATCATCCCAAATGATTCGGATGTACGTCCAGGAAGTAAACCTGGTCTTAGAATTACTTTTGATAGACCAAAAATATTTAATGTTAAGAGTGCACAATATGAAATAGCTGCAAGCGGTCAATTGACAAAGGCTGATGGTGATTTGATTAATGCGGTATTAGCGTTAAAGGATATCAGAGATAACGGAGATAATACGGATATTATCTTAGCTCTTGATGATAAGGACGGTAAATTTATTAATACCCCTCAAACTAGTGATGACAATACCAATGTTCAATACGATTACGATGATACTACAGGAACTTATACGATTGAATTAGTTAAGGATAGAGAGAATCTCAAAAATGGAGATACAGAGTTCCTTCAATGGGATAATCTAGATTCCAGTAGAGTATATACTGCTATTATAACTTTGGAAGAAAGTCCTAATTATATATTTAATCAATATGAGCCTATTAATAAATACGCATATACATATTTAGATTATATAGTTAAAAGAGCAAGTATGGATGACGCTTATCTTGACATAGTTCCATATGCAGGAAGTAACGCAGATGACTTGGAATATACTATTTATCATAGTAAAACAGAAAAGTCAATATTTGGGAAAGATGATGTATGGTTGAAACATTATCACAATCAAAAGAATTCTGATCTTAATATATATATTCCTGTACCTTTTGCAAATGGTAGTAGTCAAGAATTCTATCAGGTAGGAGTACAATTTGCAAGTACACCCATTAAGTCACAGACTATAAAATATGTGCCTAATGCTGATAAAGATGTGCCACCTCCAGTACCAAGAATAAAGGGAGTTAAGAATTTGGCAGTTGTACCTCCAAATGATGATGATTCTAATATTCCTAAAAAAGTTCAATTTGATTTAGCATGGCATGCTCCAGATAGGGATTTATTAGAAAGTATGTTGTCAGATGAGAATAGTGCAATATATTATGAATTATTGTTTAATGATATTCCAATCGGACAAACAAATAATCCATATACCATAACTAAAGTTTTTAAAGTATTCAAAGGAACAGTATTAGATAAGGAAGGTAATCCTGAAATAGTTGATGGAAAAGAAGTAAAGAGAATTCAGGTCCAAGAAGTTGATACTGGAAAATCTCTTGGAACAACTTTGGATGTAAGCAATTTTCTATCAGGATATAACAAAAGTGAAAATTTATTTGAAATTAGAAATGTAGTAATAAAAGATAACAATGGATGGTCCAAGCCAGTAAGAAAAGACGTGACTAATAAAGATGAACCTTATAAACAAGCATTAACTCAAGATGATGAATATGATTATGAATTTCCTGGTATCAATTTCATCAGAATGAGATCTCTGTATGTTAATAATGTTACAGGAGGGGTCGGTGAAAGTGACCGCTCTATAGCGGACAGTATTTCTCTTAGCATGTTGAAATACGATATTCCTAGAGCTTCAAACATACAATATACTCCTCGTATTACTACTGAATCAGAACCAAGAGTAGGGATAAATGTAGGATTTAATCTAGTTGATATCAGAAATTATGATAATTATATGGTAACACCACTTAATAAGAACATCAATAATATTAATTACAGAATATACATTTCAAAAGATAAGAAAAAGATATTGAACCTTGAATCATTGATGACTACTGATGATGAAAATGACGTTAAAAAAATACTTGACCTGGAAGATACTACTTCAGGGGAAACAAGAAAAAATAACAATGGATTCTATAAAACAGAAGACTTTTCTGATGATGTGGAGTTAACAGAAGAAGAACTAAATAGACTGAGGTCAGATGATGTGTTATATAGTGATATTAGTACCAGACCTACAGATGCTGGAAGTGAAGAGCTGAAATTATTGAATCTTGACCCTAATACTAATTATTATATCAGAATCGTTACTATGCTGGATATATCAGATTCTATTGATACAAGTATCGTAGTAGAGACAAGACGTTCTGAGCCATCAGGGATGATAAGTGTTACATCACCTGTAGTGCCTACAAATCCGGGAGATGAAGAATTAGTACCTTTGGCACCAGAAAATATGGATGTTACTCATTTTGATGAAAATATGATTTCTGGAGAGATAACATGGGAAATTCCTACAGAAATAGAGTTAGTGGAAGATAAATATGGATTTGAACTTATTAGTATAGAGAACAAGTCTTTACCGGATTCACTTTCTAGAGGGAAAATGCTACAGGATATATTTGCTTCGGATTCATTGAAAAATACAATAATAGAAGGATGGAGACTATATGTAAAAGATGGGGAATACATCTTAAAATCTTATGATAAAAATAATAAAAGATGGATTAACGCATCTAACACATATAAAGTTGAAGGCAATAAAATTACTATTATAGATGATAATAATTTACCGAATAAAGTATATTATTATTATGCCAGAACAATTAAAATTAAATCTGAGGTTCCAAAAGCTGTCTCAGCATGGGTGGCAGATTCTTTAACGACAGCTCCTATTAAACGACCTGTTAATCTGATAATAGATCATAATTCCAAGTATTCTTATGACTCTAAAAGAGAAACAGTAATCAGATTCGATGCTCCAATTCCAGATGATTATTATTCTACAGGAGACTATGGTATTGATGTATTTGTAAAAGGGGATAAGGACCTTGATTATTCTGATACAAGATATAATAGTGATTATCTAGGACAAATAGAAGGTGCTAATGATGGTTATACAAGAGTATATTATAAAGTTAGTGGATTGAAGCCTGGTACAACGTATAATATTAAAGTCAGGATACAGGATAGAACTAAACCAAGAGATACTCTTCCAAATGGAGATAGAGTCTATCCAAGGTCAAGTTTCTCTGAAAGAGTCAGTACGCGTACAGAGTTTGACCAAAAGGATTATGATAGAGAGAATAAATATATAGAGTATATAAATTATTATAAAGATAAGGCACAAGAACTTCTAAAAACTCCTTATTGGATAGTGGATGAAGATGATAATGAACAAGTATTGAAATATAGACAAGATTATAATATAGGAGATCTAAAATATGTTAATGAAGGTAAATATTATTTATTAGATGCTATAGAAGGTGTACAAGATTATTATTTACCTGCACAAATGATTGAAACCGCTAATAATAATGGGGTAACAATAATGGTTAGGTTCCCTGAAGGTAATCTAGGTATACGACCATACGCATTATCAAAAGATACAACAACTGAAATATTAGAAAAGATTGATGAAATAAATAAATACAGTAGTTCTGCAAGAGATTACTATATTAGGTTAGTAGTGAATATAGGAGAATACAAAGCAAGAATTGATGGAAGAAAGCCAACAACTAATTTAGTCAATTTTGATATTCAAGTAGTTGGTAGCGATATATCAGAATCTGATTTAGAGGGTAAAATACTTTCAGAATTTGATAAAGTAGTTGAAAGTAAAAAGACTTATCTGATGAATGAACTTGATAAGGAATTGGAATCTGGTATGGATGATGTTAAGCTATTAAAGATAGTAAACGATACTTTGGAATTAGTTAAGAAATCGCATAGAAATAATGTCAAGAGATTGATAGAGAAAAATATACAAGACGATTATAATAGGGTAGAAGAGTTAGATAACCAAGTACGTATAGAATTCAATGTAAAATCACTTAATGAAACTTTTCAAGGCTATAGAAAAGAAAAAATAGAATTTGTGGCAGTTGATACTGATAACTACGGCAATACATATAATATAGAAACTGATAAGACGGGAGCTTACATAATTGCGCCAAATCTTACTATATATGGTAATTTAGATGAAAATTATAATGGTATGGTTACAGATATTATTACAGAGTATAGTCTGAAAGAAATTTTTAGTAGTAAAGAGTTGAGTAATCTAGATTACGAAGTATATAATTATCAGCTTTTATCTGCAACAGCGAGAATTCTAGGAGCATCAAAAGGTTACGATAATCAAGAGTGGCTGGAAGAATTGAATATAGATGTACCTGTAAGTGATATGTATGGACATATGAAAAACGATGAAGCCTATTATATATTCATGCAGGCTTATTCAGCTAAGAACGATATTAATATAGATAGTATTAATATTACAGATTACAATATTATAGAAGATATCAATGATGTAAGTGAAGAATATAGAGATGTACTTATTAAAGGGGCAAATCTAGGTATAATCAAATTAATAGATGGTAGGATATTACCTAATGAAAAAGTGGTTATGGAAACAGTTTTGGAAATGTTAACTAGAATAGATAATAATATTGATTGGTAGGAGGAAAATATATGAAGAAAAGATTGATATGCTTAAGTATAATAATATGCATAATTGTCCAACCAATAAGTGTAATGGCTAATATCCAGATACCGGTTAAAGATATATCCATAGACGATATTTTTTATATTATTGGACAAGACATCGTAACAGGTAAACCAATTATAAGACCTACAATGACTGTCAGTTGGCAGGAACCAGATAAATGGGGAACCGCTGCAGATCCTAAGGATGTACATAAACCAGATTTTTATGAGTTACGAGTCAATAATAAAACATCTGGAGTAGGGGAAACTATAAAAATAGATTCAGGTACACAGGAATTCAATGATAAAGCTATCAATGTTCATGATGAAATAGTTCTTGATACAGGATCATTATATGAACTATCCATTAACCCTTACCATTATCATAAGGTAATTATTGATGGAGAGGTTACACAAGTTCTTGCACCTTCAACAGGAGCTGCCAAGAAAGTATATGGCATCACTGATTTAAATGTTGAATTGAGACCAGAAGATGATAGTATAGAAGTTGTATGGGATGATATCGGATTGGATTCTTTTGATTACAGAATCGTATATGCAGTTGGTGATTATTCTAATAAATCTAAGCAGGAATTGTTGAATAACAAGGAAGGTGAAGTTAATAACCTTTCTGTAGAATCAGGTAAGATAGATAAATTCTATGATACAGTGAAAAAGAGAAGTCGACTTTCCTACAAATTAGAACAAAATATATATCCAGGTCAAATATATTCTATAATGGTAGAACCAGTAACAGAATATTATAATAGTAAACCAATCGTTAAGAATGTTAATTATCCTTACATATGGACATGTTCAACCAATATCGACCTTCAAGTTTATGAAGATGGAGAATATGTAAGATTAGAATGGAATATTCCTGCAAGTTTTAAAGTAGGACAAGATCAGAGCGAATATGAATTAGTTAATGCGACTTTACTAGAATATGTTAATGATCAACCTAGTAACATTGCAATATTCAATAAAGATGCTGCTACTATGGAATATTATCGTGTAAGGAGACCTAATCATCCAGTTGAATATCAATTGCAATTATGTTATAAGGCTGTAGGAGATACTAGTAAGATACCAATAGAACCAAAATCAGAAAAAGTTCCATTCGTACCCCAGGCATTAAATATAAGTCCAACTAAACCTTTAGTTCCTAATTTAATGACAAAGTCAATACTCAATACATTGAAAGACAAACCTCTTGAAGTTATAAATAATGAACTTGAAAAATTTTATCTGGTTCCAGGAGATTCATATAATGATAATATCAGTGATCTTCTAGAAGCTAATAGAACTTTTAATGTTATAGAAGATAAGGATTCAATAAACTTCGTTTGGGGAGCTTTCAAAAGAAAAGATGTGTTAAGTACTTCATCTACATATGGCGATGTTATCACAGATACAGATGTTTATTATGATATCTATGTGACCAGAGATCTGGAATCATTAGCAGGTGCTAAAAAGATAATTGATACTAAGAAATATACTGATAGTAGCTCCACTAATATCTTAAAGAATTCGAAAGATGAAATAGTTGGATATAAACAAACACTTGAATATTACTATGATAAAGATGAGACTGACTTACAAAGGATAACACCTGGCAATATATATTATATTAAAATTGTAGCTAAGAAAAAATATGGTAACGAGGAAAATATATCAGAGCCTACTATCGTATCACTTTATTTCGGGTACAATGGTGATGCTTTTGAACCTCCAGCAATTTCAAAACCCCCATTGAAGATAAAGGATAAAGATACTACAACAACTGACGTTGCTGTTATATGGAAAGAAAAATGGTGGGAAGTAATCGCCAAAGATACTGTTAAGTATAATGAATTATCACGATGGGCTAATAATGTATGGGTTGTCAATGAAAATAATACTGCTAAAATCTATACTAAATATGTAGAGGGAGCAGAATATTTTAAGATTTATGAAGATGAGAAAGAGGTAAAAAGATTAGTTGATTATGTTAAAAACATAGATAGTGTAAAATATAAAGATTTTGAGTTGATCAGTAGAAAGATTGATCTAGGTGCAGACCAATTCGGTGTATCAGATGTAAAATACAAATTTTGTAAGATTCCATATGGTCTAGTACAAAAAGAAATTAATATAAAAAGAAAAGATAATCCTGATTATTCTTTTGTGGATTATTATGAGAAATTGATAAGTGATGACAAAAATGGAATCAGCCCAATTGCTTGGCAGGATATAGAAGTTACTAAGGATGTAGATGATGAAGCATATCTATATTATAAACAAGATGCATTATTACCGAATACATTATATCTATTTATGGTATATCCATATAGGCAGTTATATTCAGGACAAGTAATATCAGCACATTATCCTGCTCCAATAGTAGTTGCAACTAAACCAGAAGATTCAACCGTAAACCCCGATCCAACGGTACCAAATCTTTATATAAGTGATTATACGGATACTACTATGACTCTTGCATGGAAATACAATACTAATTTTGAATATGAAATAAGATATTCACTTACAGAAAATGTAGAAGATGCTCAGGTATGGGAATGGAAATTACCAGATAATCCATTAGATCCATTATATCCTACTGATGGGTCTTACTATGAAGTAACAGTGGATGACCTGTTCCCTGATACACAATATTATTTTTGGATTAGAAGTAAACAACCTACCACCAATCATGAATCACCATGGAGTAATGCTGCTATAGGTACCACAAAAGATATATCTAATCCATTGCCACCTAGGGGTATAGGGGTTGCTTCCAGTGAATCTATGAAGAAACATAATTATGATGCAAGTGTAACAGAAGATTATATATCTATAGAATGGCTTTTGAATGAAGATGATAAAGAGAAGCCACAAGATGATCAATCTAGCATAAATAAACATTTTGTATATCTCATGGAAGTAGCAGATAATGGTTCTTTTATTGATCCTATATACATAGAAGTAGATGGTGGTCAAGGAGATATAAAACCAAGCAATGTAGAAATACTTGAAAAATATTTAGTCAAGATAAATAAGCTTATCGGAAACAGGTTCTATTATGTGAGAATGAAAACTCGTGTAATAGTTACTGGAAAAGAAGAAGGTCAGTTAATCATTAAGGATTCATCAGGTTATTCTAATCCAATAAGGATTTTGACGAAATTCTCCAATTCGGAATATGACGGTCATACTGATCCAGAATTAGAAATATTGCCAAGTAAAGATTATGAGCTTGTTTACGATAAAGATGAAAAACTATTGACCTATAGATTTAGAAGTGATGAGACTGGACAAGACAATATGGCAGATAATAATGTGGACCAGAGACTTATTTCTAACTTGATTAAGCATAATACATATGTTTATAAAATAGATGTATCCAAGTTTAAGGATAATCCAATTACCAAGAGAAAAATACTTATACCATATTCTGTAATGAAAGCTTTTGATACTCATAAAGTTAATATTATAATAAATACAGGAGATATGACTCTTGAGATACCTTACGAATCTCTAAAAAGTAATATTGATAAGCAGGTAGATAATTATGCAGCTGTTCCAACATTGAATATCAACTTTGAGCAGTTTAATAATTCTTATGTAAAAGAATTTATGCCAGAAGATGCTTTGGTATCAGTAGGCATTCCACAAAAATTAGGAATATATGTTTCTACTGATAAAGGTACCAGTGAAATTAAGAACACTGATAAAGAAATGACAATGAATGTTAAAGCTAAGCCTAGATATTCGCTATATGGTAAAGACCTTATTACTTATAGAAAAGATTCAAAGTATAACAAGTGGCAAGTGGTCAATGGCAAGTATGATACTTATTCAGGAGATGTTACATTTAGTACTGGTTCATTAGGAGTATTTGGTATATATGTTACTGACCAAGATAAGATAGATAATGCAAAACCTAATGTAAAAACTCATTGGTCCGAAAATGCCAGAAAAAAAATAGCTAATAAATATAACATTAGCGGACTTGATAACTATGATCCAGAAAATAAAATTACTGAAAAACAAATGTTGAATATTTTGTATGGTGTGTTAACAGATGAAAGAGACATTGATGTAAATAAATATATAGATAAGAACACCATTAGACAATTAAATAATTCAGGGATAAGTAAAACTGGTACTTTTGATAAGAAAACTATATCAAGAGAAGATGCTTTCAACATGTTTGTGAGAACCTATGAAATCATTAACGATGAAGTGGTTAAATATGATAATGATATCCTCAATAATATTCATAATGATTCAACTGTAGGTTCTGAGTTCAAAGAGAGTGTTGCAAAAGCTATAAAACTTGGATTGATTAGTGATCCTAAGAAGATCAGAGCAAAAGATAGTATGAAATTTGGAGAAATGTTTAGTATATGGTCTATAATAGAATAGCAAAATGTTCTAGAGGGGAGATATTAATTGATGAAAAAGCCTATAATATTGCTAGTTGTAATTAGCAGTTTACTAATTAATACGGTTTTTGTGAATGCAGCAAATAGAGTTATATATGATTTTACTCAGTATTCAGATACTAGCGGTGAAATTCAACTTACTTGGAAAGAAGATAATAATGAAAATATACAAATAATAAGTTATTATCTAACCAAAGATAATATTTTGGAAGTAACATATCGTGCGGGAAATGATGTACCTGATGGATTTAATAAGAGAACTATAGATGGAATTAATTTCCCAGTAAAAATAATATTACAGGAACAAAAAGTTGATAATGATGTTTTGATTGATTTACCTGATGATAAAACGAATAGGTATGATATACTTAACTTATATAATCGAGGTATAATTAACGGCTACAATGACAATTCATTTAAACCAGATAGTAAAGTAACAAGAGCAGAATTTTTTGCTATGCTAGTTGCTACAGCGGGATATGAGATAGATACAGATTCCAAATCAG
Source organism: Vallitalea longa (assembly GCF_027923465.1). Taxonomy (NCBI): domain Bacteria; kingdom Bacillati; phylum Bacillota; class Clostridia; order Lachnospirales; family Vallitaleaceae; genus Vallitalea; species Vallitalea longa. The sequence continues at coordinate 104,419 of NZ_BRLB01000010.1, read as the reverse complement.
TATTTAGTGATGTGAATAATGATTTTTGGGGTAAGAAGTATATAATGACTCTAGCTAATAAAGGTGTCGTATCAGGTGATGGAAATGGATTATGCAATCCCAATGGAGAAATAACTATAGGAGAGGTTTTAGCGATTATAGATAGGACATTTACATTCTATGACCAATCCAGAGATTATATAAAACCAACAGTGATTCATTGGAGTAACGATAATTTCATTAATACTGCAAAAGCGGATATAGTATGGAAATCAGATGATTTTTATAATCCATATACTCCTAATATGAAGGCAACAAGATTACAATGTGCGACTCTTCTATCAAGAGTTTTACAAACTAACTATTGTTTGAAATAATAACATTGAAATATTAAAAAATACATAATGATTCATAGATAAGAAGTGAATAAAAAATCCCCTAAGTGTTCATACTTTTAATATATTAAAGTATGAGATTGGGGGATTTTTTAATGGGAAAAAAAATAGTATATGTTATATTGATTATTGGTATTTTACTATTAGTCAATAATGTGGAGAAGACAGTTGTTAATGGAGAGGAAAAACTACTTACCACTTTTAATGATGTGAATTTTACATTGTGTGAAACTGACCTTAACATCTGGGGAGAATATAGTAAGAGTTATATGAATGAGTCAGAAATGAAAAATCTTGGACTTGAAGTTGCAAGTAAGTTGGGATTGGAACCTGACTTCAAAGAAGAATATGTTTCAGAAGAATTCAAGAGAGTCTATAGCATAAGCAAAGAAACAATAGAAGCTTATACTACTATTAAAGTCGTAGAATTGATTGAAGAAGTATCAGACAATGGATTAAAAGTTAATAATTACATTGTTATCAATCTTGTTTTGAATGATAAATGTAACAGCATTCTATATTTTAGAGATGAAATAAGTGATATATTTAAAGAAATGCATATGGATGTTAGAAATAACCTTACTATAACAAGTAAACACAAGGGGAAGATTAATGAGGCAGAGGCAAAAGAAATAGTTAATCAAGTTGCTGGTAAGATGAGTTGTAGAGTAAAAGATAGTTATAAGACAGATAATATCTACAGTATTTATGGATATTCAAGATACATTGATGAGCATATAGTAACTGAAGGTGAAAAAATAAATGTGGATTTGGCATTAACATATAATGAATTAGAAGATACGACATATTTATATGCTGCTATTCCAGTTATAACTATCGATTATTAAATATAATACCTATAACATAAAATATATAGGTAACAATCGAAATACAGCATTATAGTTGAGAGGACAGATGACTTGAATAAATTAGAGATAAGCAAAAGTAGTAATCTAAAGGGTAATGTTAGGATAAGCGGTTCTAAGAATGCTGTTTTACCAATTATAGCTGCAACTATATTGACAAAAGAAATTTGTAGTATACAAGATGTTCCTAATTTAACAGATGTAAATAATATGCAGGACATATTGATAAATATAGGCGTGAAAGTCAATTGGAAGAAAGATGATAAAATATTAGAGATCAATGCACTTGACATAGAATCAACTGACATGACTTATGAGGACCTGGCACAGAAAATGCGCGCTTCTATTCTGATGTTAGGACCAATGTTAACACGAGAAGGGCATGCTAAAATTTCTTTACCAGGTGGTTGTGTAATTGGGAGCAGACCTATTGATCTTCACATAAAAGGATTAACCGCATTAGGAGCAAAGATTAATAAAAAATACGGATATATAGAGGCATATGCAGATAAACTTATAGGAACTAAGATATATTTAGATTTTCCTAGTGTCGGGGCTACAGAAAATATAATGATGGCAGCAGTTAAAGCAGAGGGTAAGACTATAATAGAAAATGCAGCTATTGAACCTGAAATAGTTGATTTAGCTAATTTTTTGCTTAAAATGGGAGCTAACATAAAAGGTGCAGGAACAGATACTATAGTCATAAGAGGGGTATCTGATCTACATGGTGTCAAATATAAGATAATACCTGATAGAATTGAAGCAGGGACATTTATGATAGCAGCAGCAATTACTGGAGGAGATATAACTATTGAAAATATTATCTTGGATCATATTAACCCCATAATTGCAAAATTAGAAGAATGTAATGTGAAAATAGATATTTTAGATAATAAAATAAGAGTCAAGAGTGATGGTGAAATAAAAGCCGCAGACATAACTACACTACCTTTTCCAGGTTTCCCAACGGATATGCAAGCTCCTTTTACCGCATTGATGTCAATAGCAGAGGGTACTAGTGTTATAGTTGAGACTATTTTTGAAAATAGATTTATGCACGTAGATGAACTAGTCAAAATGGGTGCAGATGCTAAAGTAGAAGGGAGAAGTTGTATTGTAGTGGGAGTTGATAAATTGACAGGTGCTAATGTAAGTGCTTCGGATCTAAGAGCAGGAATTGCTCTTTTATTAGCAGCATTATGTGCAGAAGGTGATACTACAATAAATAATATTAGTCATATTGAAAGAGGTTATGAAGAGGTTGTAGAGAAATTTGTTGCTGTAGGAGCTAATATAAAAAAATGTTAATTAATTAAGAACCAATCTATTTTAATCGCATATATTTATATTGACATATAAATTGGAGGATTTTGAAATGGAGAAATATAAAGACCCTTACCAATATTATTATAATCCTTATTCAGTTCCTGATAATAATGAAAATGGTTTCGGATATGGTAACTATGGGTATAGAAGAAATGGATATAGCTCAGATAAATATAGCTCAGACAGATGTAACACAAATAGATATGACCAAAACAGATATGACCAAAATAGATATAATCAAAACAGATATGAGCAAAATAGATACAATCAAAACGGATGTAATAAAAATGGTTATTCAAAAAAATACGATCAAGGTATGTATATGAATCCCAATATGCAAGTTCCTATTCAAATGCCACAAGAAGATTACAATGGTATGGATGAAATGGATAAGAAGAAGATGAAAGTTTTATATCCAGAAGTTTGCAAAAAAATTCAATATTATATTGAAGAAGAATGTGACAAAATGGATTATAGCGGAAGTTACATGTATGATGATTATCCAGAAAAAGATTTCATAGAAATGATGACAGATAAAATCTATGAAAAAGTTGAGAAAGACGATAAAATAGATATCAAAGAATTTAAAGAAAAAATAGAAAAAGATATTGATACTACTAATAAAAAAGTTGAAACTTCTAAAAAAAGATGTGGGGGCTATTATAGGAAACCTAACAAATGGTTAAGAAATACAATACAAGTCATGTTGGTAAATGAAATGTATAATAGAAGATGTAAAAGAGCTAGAAGAAGATGCAATAGAAGAACTATTTGCTACCCCAAACCATATTACTATAGATACCCTGACTTTTTTGAATAGATAAAAAGGCATAACCTTATAGGTTAAAATGTTTTCTTACAACTAACTTAATTTCCTCAGTAATAAATATAGTTTAAGTAGGGAATAATAATATAAATTTAGTATAGTTCAATAGTTATTGATATTATAAACCAATATTCGAGGAGTGACAGCTTGTGAAGTGTAAGGATTCTGATGTTTTTGCTTTGGAAAGTAGTATTGAAAAAATATTAAATTCTGGTCAATGGAAAGGTGTTAAAGAAATTGAATCAGAGTTGAAATCATCTGAAGAGTTGAAATACAAAAATTGGTCTAAACGAAAAAACAGTGATTTTACTACAGAACATTCGGAAGAATTATTTTATAAAGAATTAATGGATAGAATGTGTAAATTGTTCCCTATGAAATATAAGCATGACAATGATTCTGCTGAATATGGAAGAATTATGGGTCATAATCATAATGTTGAATGAAAGAACTACTTAATGTAGTTCTTTATTATTTGTGCTATTTTTCTTAAAGAATTTTATGAGGTGCAACCAGTTTCTTCTTGTCAATAAAAATATACATCAAGATATTAATTAAAAATAGCAAAGAGATAAAAGTTATTTATTAAGTATAGAGATAAGCTGAAATTTATTATTTATGGTGTAATTTTTTTACAAGTAAATAAAAATTAATAATGAATAATTTGTTAACAATTATTGAAGTTTTCTTTAATTTGTAGAATAACATTTTATTACATGTTATAATGGCACTGTACTTAGGATGAGTTATTTAGCATTATTAATCCTAAGAGTTAATTAAGGGGGCTTGTATATGATGAGTCAAGACAGGGAAAAAGTGTTAGTGTGTATAACAATACAGAAGAATTCGAAAAGATTGATAAGAAAAGGTGCAGAAGTTGCTAATGAAATAAATGGAGAACTTCATATATTACATGTGGAAAAAGGGATGAGTATATTTAAGAATGAAGAATCTATTCAAATGTTAGAAGAATTATTCGAGTATGGAAAACAGTTAGGTGGAGAAGTCCATTTCTTAAGCGGCAAGGATGTACCAAGCAAGATAGTTGAATTTATTAAAGGAATGTGTATAACTAGATTAGTATTAGGTGAAACCATGAGAAGTAAACTTCGTAGGTTATTGACCAAAGATATTGAAAGTAATGTTCTAAGCCAAACAAAAGAAGTTGAATTGTTAATACTAGAAAGAAATAATTATACCCAAAAGAAGTTAGTTAATGACAAAAAATTATTTTCCAATTGATTTTAATTGATTTTATTATCAAAATCATTTAAAATATAATAAGCCTAAAGATTGAAATATAATATTATATATAGTATATTTATATTTATATTTTTATTTCACGAAAGAAAATTAAAGGAGTGGCAATAATAATGAAGAAAGTCAACAAGCTTGTTTCAGTATGTATCGCACTTACATTAGTAGTAAGTATGTTTGTAGGTTGTAGTAAAGATACAAAAGCTGATGATAAGGATGTAGTAACGAAAGTAGTAGGAACAATTAACGGTGAACATGAAATTAGTTTGGGAGAATATAATCTATCCCTAAGACAAATGGAAATGCAATATGAGATGATGTATGGACCTAATGTATGGGATCAAAAATTAGAAGATGGTACAACAGTCATTGATTTAGTTAAAGAGAATGCATGGGGTAACGTAAAATACGCTAATTTAGTTGCTTTAGTAGCTAAAGATAAAGGCTTAGAATTAACAGATGAAGATATAAAGAAAAATGAAAAGACAGCTAAGGATTTTATTGATCAATATGACAAAGATATGGCAAGTAGAGATGGTTTCACTTTGGATATAATTAAAAAAATCCTTAATGATCAAACATTATTCCAAAAGCTATCTGAACAAGAGTTAAAAGATTTTGAAGTTAATCAAGAAGAACTTGATAAGTTATTAGATCAAAGTCCAGAGTATAAGGGTTATAAAGAAAATGGACCAGAATATTATGCTAAACAAGTAAGAGCAAGACATATTTTATTTAAGACAGTAGATGATACAAGACAGCCTTTATCCGAGGAAGAAGTCGCGAAAGCTGAAACTAAAGCAAAAGAAGTTCTTCAAAAAGCTAAAGATGGTGAAGACTTTGTTACATTAGTAAAAGAGTATTCAGAAGATGAAGGTTCTGTAGAAAACGGTGGAGAATTCGTATTTAACAGAACAGCAAATTTAGTTCCTGAATTTATAGACGCTGCTTTTAATTTAGAACCAGGTAATATAAGTGATCTTGTAAAAACTGAATATGGCTATCATATTATTAAATTAGAAGAAGTAATTGAGCCAACTGAAGAAGAGATTAAGGCTGTAAAAGATAAAGAACAATATATTCTTGATTCAGCTAACAATCAGTTAAAACAAATAGAATTCCAAAAAAGATATGAAGAATGGATAAAAGACTATAAAGTAGAAAAAAACGATGAAGTATTTAATTCTATTGAAGTAATACAATCTAGAAATGCAGTCAAGGAAGAAGAAAATAAAGACGACGAATCAGCTACAGATGATTCTAAGACAGATGATTCAAAGACAGATGATTCAAAAGCAGATGACTCAAAAGCAGATGATTCAAAGACAGATGATACAACAACAGATGACTCAAAGACAGATGATACAACAACAGATGACACAGCTACAGATAATGAATAATATTATAATATGAGTAATTAGCTGTATTATATACACTGATTACATAACATATATTAAAAAGCACCTAACCACTAGGTGCTTTTTATAGTAATCAAATAAGGAATGTTATTTTTATTCAAGTAGAGAATTATCCGTATTCAATATTCATCTAGTATAATCCAAGTTCATGATAACTGTTGAATTTAATATAGCTATATATACGATTTCGTAGCATAATAATTATGATGCATAATTCAATAAAAATATATATTAATAATACTAATATATTAAATATCAAAAAAATGTTTGACAAACTAAAAATATTTGTGTAATATTATAAAAGAATTATTAATAAGAAAAGGAGGTAGCGTTATGTTAATTAGAATAAGAATAGTTAGTAATATGATAAATAACAACAATTATAAGATGACCCTGCCTCAGATAGTAGATTAAACTCTCTATATAAGACATTTGAGCCATGGGTTATGTACCTATGGCTATTTTATTATTTATTTAGTGACCATGGGATTAATATGCCATGGTTTTTTTGTTTTTATGGAAGAGTAATATTATTAAAGAATCTTACTATTTGAGGTTTTTAGGAGGAAAAAATATGAAAAGAATTAGAAAGTATATGAAGAAATATTGGTATCTCTATTTCTTTGGTAGCGTAGCTTTGTTAAGCAGTATAGTTTTGGATTTATTTACACCTATGATAACAGGTACTATAGTAGATGATGTAATTGAGGGTGGTAATATTGATATATTTAAAGGACTTATAATAGGACTTATTGGTATTACTCTTGGAAGAGCAATATTTGGATATATTAAGGAAATAATGTTTGACCTTGTGGGATCAAAAATCGTATGTGAACTAAGACAAGATTTGTTCGACCACATTCAGAGTCTTTCACTTGGATTTTTTAATAGAAAAAATACTGGTGAGTTAATGTCAAGAATTAAAGATGATGCTGATAGAGTCTGGGAAGGTATTAGTTTTGGATTAATGTTATTTATTGAGATAATAATATATTTCATTATAGCAACTATCTTTATGTTTTCTATAAGTGCCAAATTATCACTTATTGCATTTATAACACTTCCTATAATTGCATACATGGCTGTTTTGCTCGAAAAGAAGGTAGGGGTTACATATGAGAAGATAAGTGAACAAAACGCCACTCTCAATACTACTGCTCAAGAAAATATAGCAGGTATAAGATTGGTTAAAGCCTTTGCCAGAGAAAGACATGAAATAAAAAAGTTTTTTAAACATAATGAAAGTTATTATAAATTAAATATGGAACAAGCAACTATATGGTCAAGATTTTTTCCAGGAATCGAAATGCTGACTAATATATTACCTATCCTTGTTATTGTATTTGGTGGTTCTATGGTTATAAGTCAAGACTTGACGATAGGTACTCTAATTAAATTTACGGGATACATGAATATGGTAGTTTGGCCGATGAGATCATTTGGTTTCCTTAGTAATATCATGGCAGAAGCTAATGCTTCAGCTAAAAAGATAGATAAAATATTTATAGAGATACCAGAAATAAAAAATGTCAATAGACCAGTTGAGATAGCTGAGCCAAAAGGTAAAGTCGAGTTTAGGAACGTATCATTGGAACTTGATGGCAAGAAAGTATTGGAAGATATTAATTTTGAGATTACTCCTAGTAAAACTCTAGCTATTATGGGAACTACCGGTTCTGGGAAAACATCAATAATCAATCTTCTAGAAAGATTTTATGATACTACAGAAGGAGAAATATTAATTGATAATCAAGAAATAAAAGATATTGATTTAATTAGCCTTAGAAGTAATATTTCGGTAGTTATGCAAGATGTGTTTTTGTTCTCGGATACCATAAAAGAAAATATTAGTTTGGGTTACGGACAATCTATGGCTAATGATAAGGTAATCAATTCTGCTCAAAGTGCAAAAGCAGATGATTTCATTAAACATATGGAAGAAGGATACGATACAATAATCGGGGAAAGAGGAATAGGTTTGTCAGGTGGACAGAAACAAAGAATCAGTATTGCAAGAGCACTAGCCAAAGAGTGTAAAATTATTGTTTTCGATGATTCAACATCCGCTCTTGATATGAAAACCGAGCATAAAATACAAAAAGAGATTGATAAGAAGAGTGATATAACTAAAATAATTGTAGCTCACAGAATTTCAGCAGTTAAGAATGCAGATGAGATTATTATACTTGAAGACGGTAAAATAGTTGAACGAGGTAATCATGCTTCATTAATTAAGATAAAAGGACGCTATTATGATACATTGAAAGAGCAATACGAAGGATACGCAGTATAATATATTAGAATATATTTGGAGGTGTTAATATTGGCAGTCAATAATTTTAGAGAAGATGAACAGTCCAAGACTGTACTAAAAAAAGTTACTATATTAAGATTGTTCTCTTACATGAAAAAATATAAAAAAGAAATAATATATGTTTTATTAATTATGGGTATAATAATTACAGTTAACGTATTAAACCCAATTCTGATAAAAATAGCCATGGATGATTATATTAAAAAATTCAACCCAAAAGGATTATATGTGATAGGTGTTATCGCTGTAGTTATGAATTTAATAAGTAGGTTCTGTATGAAAAAAAGAATTCTAGTTATGTCAAAAGTATCAAATAAAGTGCTTATGGAAATAAGACAGGAATTGTACGAACATCTACAAAAATTATCATTCAATTTCTTCGATAATAGACCAGTAGGAAAAGTACTCGCAAGAGTTATTGGTGATGTTAATTCATTGAAATCTGTTTTGACCAACAGTGTAATTTCATTAATTCCTGATTTTGTTACTTTGATTGTTGTATTGATTATAATGTTTATACTTAATGTTAAGTTGGCATTAGGAGCATTGGCATTATTGCCATTTTTGGTTTTTGGGATGTATTTCGTTCAGGTTAGAGCTCATAGAAGATGGCAAGTATTTAGGAAAAAGAATTCTAATATGAATGCATATACTCATGAAAATTTTTCTGGCATTAGGGTAGTACAGAGTTTTACAGCAGAAGAGTATACAAGCAAAACATTTAGAGAACTACTACGTGAACACAGAAAATCATTTGTTAGTGCAGTAAAACTCAATGATATATTCTGGCCTATGGTTGAAATATCATGGGGTATTGGTACAGTAATGGTATTTCTTATAGGTGTAAATCTATCTACCAAGAATGAGATAACTATTGGAACACTCATTGCTTTTACTACTTATGTAGGTATGTTCTGGCAACCTATCATGAACCTTAGTAACTTTTATAATCAGCTTATCACTAATATAGCGGGAGCAGAAAGAATATTTGAAATACTGGATACTAAACCTGATATAAAAGATATTAACAATGCGGAAGTAATGCCTCTTATCAAAGGAAATGTTGAATTTGATAATGTCACATTTTCTTATGATAATAAAGTCAATGTTCTTGAAAATGTATCGTTCAATATAAAAAAAGGTGAGACTATTGCATTAGTAGGACCAACAGGGGCAGGTAAAACTACTATTGTCAATTTGATAAGCAGATTTTATGACATCAATAAAGGAATAGTAAAAATTGATGGTATTAATATTAAAGACGTAACGATTGAAAGTCTACGAAGTCAGATGGGAATCATGACACAAGATACATTTTTGTTTACAGGTACTATAAAAGATAACATTAGGTATGGTAAACTTAATGCTACAGATGAAGAAATAATAGAAGCAGCTAAAGCTGTTCATGCTCATGAATTTATTGTTAAACTTGAAAATGGATATGATACGGAAGTCAACGAGAGAGGAACTAGATTGTCAGTAGGACAAAGGCAGTTAATAGCATTTGCAAGAATAATGTTGTCAAAACCTAAAATCCTTGTTTTGGATGAAGCGACATCCAGTATCGATACTCATACAGAACGATTAGTCCAAAAGGGAATAGAAGAGTTGCTTAGAGGTAGAACTTCTTTTGTTATAGCCCATAGATTATCAACTATACAAAAAGCGGATAGAATTTTTGTAGTTGATAAAGGGAATATATTAGAGACAGGTAATCATAATGAATTAATGAGTAGAGAAGGTATTTATTATAATCTCTATATGGCTCAATTTGAAGCAATAAGCTAGATTATGTAATTAATTATCCTAATTTATCGAGTGTAGCAAAGTTTTTATAAGATATTTCATAAAATAATATGTATAATTTTATTTCAGTGCATATACTAGTAATAAGAATATATGGATGGTTTTAATATGAATTTGAAGGATAAATTAGGATATAATCCTTTAGTGATTGTTGATGGAGGTTATAGCGGACAAATTTATGGCACGGATAAGATGGCATTACCTATAGTAAAAGATGAAGATTTCATTGAACGTAAAGATTTTAATGATGAGATTATTAATAAATTCATAGAAAAAGCAAAGGATCTGGAATTCGTCATATTAAATATTGACCCAGAGGAATATGATATGCCATTGGAACTACGAATAAATAGAGCTAATGTGAATTATACTACATATTTGAACAAATACAAAGATTTGGGTGATAGAGCATCTGTTTACATAGCATTACAATATGACCCTAAGGCATGTAATTGGGATGATGATGATAATTCACTACTTAAAATGTTCTATTACAATAGTGATTCTCTAAGTAAAGACTTAGCTAGTTTAATAAATAAGCAGTTTGATTATCTTAGTACATCAGTTAAACCTTCTAATAATTATTTGTTAAGACAATTAGATATGACTAGCGTCTTAATAGATGGAAGTTTTCTAGATTTGAAGAAACAAGTAGAATGGATGCGGGATAGTGATTTTATAGAAGAAGTTTCTGATAGTATTTTAATTGGATGTCTACAGTTTTTTGGTATAAAAAATATTGAAGCTATTAGTACAGAGATTAATTCCAATGCAGACAAAAAAATTAAGAAACTTCAGGAAAAAGTCGATAAATTAAGTAAGAAGGTTGATTCATTAGAAAAACAAATTACTGATGTTGATAAATTTATATAATAACTGTCAATACCTTAGTTGATAAATTAAAAATTAATTATAAGCTATCAGAATTATTAATTATGTATAATTTTCTACTATGAAAAATCTTAAATAAATAGTATAATATAAGGTAATAGAACTAAAAAATCCTTAGAATAAAATGATAGCGTTATAATTATACATAAAAATTATTTATTGGGGGGATTTTATAGATTTATAAAGTATAATGATTCTATAACAAGATCAATATATTATCAATGGAGGAAAGAAAAAAGATGCCTAGAAAAGAGGTAGTAAAAGAGCTTGATAAAGAACAGAGGATAAAAAAACATAATAATAAAACTAAAGGTAAGACAAAAGAGATTAGGGACTTTCGTCGTAAACCAAAGGTAAAAGCTAAAAGAGTCAATAAAAACCAATGGTTAAAAGATGTTGATGATGACGAGTATTATATATAATATGAAAGGATATTCAAGAATGCTTCTTGAATATCCTTTTAATGTTATAAATAAAATAGTTGCAAAACATAAAAGTTGTGATATAATAATATTAGTCAACAAATAATAATTATTATTTACATATATGATTAATAACAACAGTTACATGTTATACAGAAAAGAGGGATATCATGGTAAATTGGTTTTTGGGTTTGGATCATGTTCTACAGGCATTGATAGCAACTTTATTCACTTGGTTTTTAACGGCTTTAGGTGCGTCACTTGTATTTTTCTTCAAAACAATAAATAAAAAAGTTCTTGATGGTATGTTAGGTTTTGCAGCAGGAGTAATGATAGCAGCTAGTTTTTGGTCCTTACTTGCACCGGCAATAGAAATGACTGAAAAATCATCTTCACTTCCTTCTTTTGTACCAGCATTAATTGGTTTTCTAGCTGGAGGAGCTTTTTTGGGGATAGTAGATAAGATTATGCCTCACTTGCATAGAGGTAATTCTACCGATAAAGCTGAAGGTATAAAAACTAGTTGGCAGAGAAGCATTTTATTAGTGCTTGCTATTACTCTTCATAATATACCTGAAGGGTTAGCAGTAGGAGTCGCTTTTGGCGCAGTTGCAGCTAATTTACCGTCTGCAACTATTGCGGGAGCAGTTGCACTTGCTATAGGTATTGGTATTCAAAATTTTCCGGAAGGAGCAGCGGTATCTATACCTCTTAGAAGAGAAGGGGTTTCTAGAAGGAAAAGTTTCTTTTATGGTCAAGCTTCTGGTATTGTAGAGCCAATTGCAGGTGTTCTAGGGGCTTTAGCGGTTATTGTAATGAAACCTATGTTGCCATATGCTTTAGCTTTTGCAGCAGGAGCTATGATTTATGTAGTTGTTGAAGAACTAATACCTGAATCACAATATGAAAAACATTCAGATATTGCAACAATCGGTACATTGATTGGTTTTGCAGTGATGATGACACTAGATGTAGCACTTGGTTAAATAAATACCATCAATTTATTAATTGATGGTATTTTAATGGATATGATCAAAAATATATATACTCTCTTTTTCACATCTTATCTAGTTCATATAATATTAAAGACATAAGAATAATAGTCTTATTTCACTAATGTTGTAGAAAAATCTATGATTATAATTGACATTTGTAGTAGCCTCTGATAACTTTTATATAAGAGTTTTTTATTAATGATGAATTAGGGGCTTAGGATGTGATTATATGAAAAAATTAGGGTTTCGGATAGTATTGTTAATTGTCTTGATTTCTATATTGGTTTCGTTTACATATATGGAAAAAAAGGATATCATTTCATCATCAACTGTTTCCAAAGGATTGGATACGGATCCAGTGATAATGTTAAGAAAAAATGATGTTATATATAATGTGATGTATCCGTATAATTATAAGATGGATATTTTGATAGGGGATTGTTTCACTAATTTTTCAGATAATGAAGTTGTTGAATTATATATAACAAGTAATGAAAAAACAGCTAATATATCTTATGAAATAACGAATTTGATTACTGGCGAACAGCTAAAAAAATCAAAAATCAATAATAAAAATATCATTGTTGAAGGAGACCATTTGACAGCTAATCTAAATATTCCTGAATTAGAAAAAGCTGATTATCCATATGTTCTAAGTATAACCTATAGTGAAAACAACAAAAGAAGTATTACCTATTATCAGAATTTCTATGTTGAAGATAATAAAGTTATAGATGACATTAATGAACAAGTCACTCAATTGCATAATGCAACTTTCAGTAAAGATAAGGAAACAATTAATAACTTAATAAATGGAATAGGACAAGATACTACCAGTGATTTTACTAATGTTAACAATAATTCTGATATAGAACATATTATCTGGAATTTCGGTAAAGATATTGTTAAGATGAACGAACCAATAATACGTATAACTAATATTGATAATAAAAATAAAAAATATGAAGTAGAATTAAAATATACAATAGCAGTGAGAAATAATTACGAATTCGAATACTGGGATTTTATAGAAGAATATGAGTTAAATGGTGGAGAAAAGTTAAATCTGAAATCATTTAATAGAACAGGTTCTATCAAGAAAGATTTTTATTATGACAATAGCAATAAACAGATTAATATAGGTACAGGAACTAGAAATAGTATTATACAAAAAGAAGAATCAGCTAACATGAGATTTGTTACTTTTGTTAAGGAAAATCAGTTATGGATTTTTGATGGTGAGACTGGTAATATAAGAAAGATATTTGGATTTGATAAACTTGATAGTGACTATATTGTTGATAATTATAATTACCACAATATAAAAATTAATAGTATAGATGATGATGGAAACATAAGCTATATGGTATATGGATATATGAATACTGGTAATTATAAAGGTGATAATGGGATTGCATTATATGAGTTTAATTATTTCCTGGGAAATAATAAAAGCATAGGATTTGTTAACTTACCATATGAATTTGATAGAATAGACTATTATATTAACCAGTATAGCTATATACCACAAAATAGTAATAGCATGTATATTATCTTAGATGGCAGCTTATTACAAATTGATTTTACGAAAGGATCTATAAATAATCTATCAAGTGATATGCCATATAATAAAGAAAGTATCATAACCACAGAGGATAAAAAAGCTATTTTTTATAGTGAAAACAATAGTAGTAAATTTAGTAATCAACTAAATGGAATTATTATAAATAACGATTTACCAGAAAAAATATCAATATGCGATGACAAACTTTATGTAAATCTTATAGGAAATTATAAAAACAATGTAGTAGTGGGTTACTACGATATATGTGATACAATAGAAAAACTCAATGGTTATATTACATATCTATATAATAAAATTCAAGTATTAAATTCAGAAGGAAAAGTTATTAATAATTATACTCCTGAGCAAAATTATTATTATAGCGAAGTTGAAATATCAAAAAGTGGTATTCGATTGACAAAAGTAAAAAAACAAAAGAATGTTAGTATCAATCCTAGATATTCTAAGATTGAACTTGTAAAAATGGATAATCAAGAAATAACGTTAAATAATGAAAGTAATGTTAATAATTATTTAATAGATAGAATAGAATCTCCATATGGCTATGACTATACTATAATCAGAAGTGATAACTTAGAGATTATTGATAAGACTAAAAGTGAATATACTGTTAAAAATATAGATGAAGGAAAAGGAATTGTTTATAGACCTAATAGTATTAAGGAAGGTTATGCAGTAATAAATGAAGGTAGAACAAAGGGTATTTTTGATAATATTGAACAGGCATTAAATGAGAAAGAGCTATATGATGATAATACTTATGTAATTAAGCTGGGTAGTAGCAATCAAATAATGTATTGTAGCAATAACATCAGACAAAACATTATACAAGGTATACCAGTTATTCCTCAGAGACCTGAATTACCACGTGGATGTGAAGTAACCAGCCTTACTATGCTACTGAATTATTATATAACTAATAAAGTTGATAAAATGCAATTAGCAGATGAAATTAAAAAAGATATAACTGAATATAATGTAATAGATGGAATGATTAACTTTGGCGATCCTCATACTGGTTTTGTGGGAGATATAGCTAATGTATCTAATAAAGGTTATTCTGTTTATAATGAACCAATAGAACATCTAGCAAAGCAATATGTTCCTGACAATGTTCTTAATATAACAGGCAGTAATTTTGAAGATGTATTATATTATGTAGGTTTAGGACATCCAGTATGGGTAAGTACACCTAATATATATACAGCAGTTCCACATTCTTCTACACAACAATGGATAACACCTAAGGGTATTAAGGAAATAAGTTATACATCTCATTCAGTACTTATTGTAGGATATGATAGCAAGTATGTGTATTTCAATGATCCATCAAAGAACATGTTGAGGAAAAAACTTATCAGTGATTTTGAAAACGGATGGAATAGTATGGGGAAACAAGCAATATTAATTTATTGATAGTAGGTGATGAATTTGAAGAAGAGGGTTAAGTTAATAATATTTCTATTATTAATATTCATAATAGGTATTGGCGGATATAATAAATATAAGCACAATGATGTTTTTTATCTTTTTAGACCTACCATCAGTATTGAAACAATTAAATGTGTTAGCGATATAGATGGAGATGGTATTGATGATCAAGCAGATATAATACAAGGAGCAAGATTAGAAATAAGGAATCATACAAGATATAAAAGCAATTATTATGCAGGCGGATATCCTCCAGAAGATGAAGGAGTGTGTACCGATGTAATATGGAGAGCTCTAAAGAACGCTGGATATTCATTGAAAGATAACATGGATAAAGATATAGAGTCCAATCTTGAAGACTATCCAAGGATTGATAAAAGAGATGCAAATATCGATTTTAGAAGAGTGCAGAATCAATATGCGTTTCTAAAAAAATATATGATTGATTTGACTACGGAAATTATACCAAATGACAAAGACAATCTTGTTAATTGGCAGGGAGGAGATATTGTAGTTTTGACTAATCACATTGCTATAGTTTCTGATAAAAGAAGAAAAGATGGTGTTCCGTATATTATACACAATTCTTATAATTACCCAAAAGAACAAGATAAACTGTTAGAGTGGTATAATAATGATATTATTATTGGACATTTTAGATTTAGTAATACTGATATTAAATAGGAGTGATACTGTGGATAAGTTATTAATAGAGTTAAAGAATTATTTAGTTGAAAAATATAATTGTCATATTATAATATTATATGGTTCATATGCAAGAGGAGATTATACTCCTGAAAGTGATATAGATATAATATGCTTTGCAGATGATACTCATAATTGTAATGATACAGAGGTCTTTAATGGAAAGCAATTAGATGTATGGATATATGATACCAAATGTTTAAATCATCCAGAAGATTATCTTCACATACTAAACAATAAAATACTTTTTGATAGTAAAGACATGGCAAAAGATTTTATTGGGAAAATTGATAAAATATATAAAAATGGACCAGAAAAGCTGGATGAAAATAAAAAACAATTTCATAGAGATTGGTTAAAGAAAATGTATAATAGATCTAAAAAAGGAGATATAGAAGGTATATATAGACATCATTGGATGATGAAAGATTCTTTAGAAATATATTTCGAGTTAAAAGGGAAATGGTTTCTAGGAGTTAAAAATTCTTTGAAATGGATGCAGGAAAATGATAAAACAGGTTATGATTTATTTAAAGAAGCAATAGTAAGTGAGCCAGGTAGTGAGAAGTGTAGAAAAATTATTGAATATATTACTGAAATCAAATAAATAATCTTTAGTATTTGATTACGATTTATCGATATTATAATATATGATTATTCTAAAAAATTATCGGAGGATAGAATGAACATTGTTAAGAAGTGGAATTTGATGAAGCATATAATTTTTACAATAATAATAGTATCAATGTGCATAATAATTGATACTTTAGTAAATATATCGAAATATAATAAAGGAATAGAATCCATAGGAGGGGGAGACGGACCAGTAGCAGTATTTACAGCAGGTGATTTTCTGGGACTTATCGTGAATAAATATACTGTTATCTTTATTATAATTATGTTATTATACAAACCGTTGAAATTACTTATATATAAATTAATTATAGAGGATTAGATTAACATGAAACAAAATTACCAGTAATTACCTAATGAATTATATATATGCCTGCTGTAAAGTATAATTAAAAAGACTTTGGTGGTGGGCATATTGTTATTTAGGATTAGAGAAATTAGAGAGTTGAGGAAGTATAATAAATCACAATTAGCAAAAAAAGCGGGTATATCTAAGGCAACAATATCTAAAATAGAAAATTACAAAGAGTCACCTACGATTGAAACATTAGAGAAAATTGCCATAGCATTAGATGTTAAAATAAGTGATCTATTAGATGAAGATTAAATATTATAAAATCGTTAATTATAATTAACATAGTCAGAAACCCATAGGTACTATTTTGTGATAGAATGTACCTAACAGCGCTGTAACAATAATCATAAGTACTTAGATTTTGTAAGGTTTTATGCTACTAGTCCGGACTATTTTTTTACTAAACAATTTTACTACTTATCACTTTTGTAAATAGAAAGTTCTATTTACCTTGGAATCTTTTATCTAATTCATCTCAATAGGGCAAAAGCACTATTTAATAACTGCCATTCAAATAGAATCCCTTTAATGAAAATAAATCAGTAATGTTGTACACTATTTAATTGATGCAAAATATAATAGTTTTAAAAAAGATAGCTGATAGATTTGGGTTATCTTTTTTTGTTATGTGATATGCATGTAATACTTATAGTATTATTATCATAGACATTCTTTTATCCTTATAAAATATCAAGAATATATATAATAATTGTTTGATTATACTAAACATATAGTGACTTTGTAAAATTAATAGTGTAAAATATAATTATATGTCATAAATTGTTTATGCAAAGTAAAGCGCAAGACATAATTATAATATATATTGCATAAGGGAGTTATCATTT
Organism: Vallitalea longa; assembly: GCF_027923465.1. Taxonomy (NCBI): domain Bacteria; kingdom Bacillati; phylum Bacillota; class Clostridia; order Lachnospirales; family Vallitaleaceae; genus Vallitalea; species Vallitalea longa. Next base: position 86,367 of record NZ_BRLB01000010.1, on the reverse strand, counting down.
TAATTAAGAACAAAGGGGGAAGTGTTGAATATGTATAATGTAAGTTCACCATATTTTGTAACAGTAATAATTCAGCTGATATCAGTAATATTAACAATAGGGTTAATGGTTTTATCTATATTTGTTATGGTACTAATGATTAAAGCATTGAAGAGAGGTATTAAAGCGCTGGATATCTATATAGATAAAAATAAAAATATTAATATATCTTGTAACGATGATTCTACATATGATAATATGCTTAAAAATAACAAAAATGATATATTTTAGAGAGGTGACTGTAAAACATCTAGAAATTTTATTGATGTAGAGTTAAACACATGTATTTGCGTTATGTTTAGAGAATTACTAAATAGTATGGAGATAAAGAATGAAAAAAATAAAGATTTTAATATCGTCACTAATAGTTCAAGTTTTTGTTTTAATATTAATACTAATTAACGATTTCAGGTGTAATAGTAAATTAGTGATTATTTTACTTCTATCTATTTATATAATATATAATATAAAATCTTTATTAGAAAAATATTACCTATATAAACAAGATATGGAAAATTGTCCTATAGAAAAAGTTTTGAAATTAATGGAGGTTAAAAGAATATACAGAACAGGGACAAGAAATGTAGCTAATGTTCCTATTTAAAAATATATTTTTCTCAACATAGATGATGCTGAATTAGTTCAACTGACGGAATTAGGTTGTAACAGAGTAGTCGTTGAAGGGTTAATGTATTATGTGAAGTATTATATTAATTCTAAAGAAATAGTTAGCATGAAGCTTACATCCTGTTAATTATAAATGGTCAATAGTTAATTATAATATATATACTTTTATTAGCACTAAAGATTATAATTTATAGGAGAATATTATGAAGAAGAAGATTGCTTTTTTAGTAATAATTTTAATATGTATCTCGATTGTGGTCATTTACAGTGTGATCAAAGGGAAAGCGGAATTAACTGTATCTGTAGGAAATCATATTGTAAAATATAAAGCATGTGAAGATCATTTCACATCAAATAATTTTGTATTCAAGTTTGCTTTTGAGGATGAAAATCTTGAGTATATTGAGAATGTGGATATTGGAGGAAAAATATATAGAGAGTTGGGGAATAATTCTTCAGAAGAATTTATAATTAGGGATTATTTATTAAATGCTGAAGGAGAAATTATTCATGATGATATTGTATGCGAAGTACCAGTTATATATGATAATGATAAATATTATTTTGTAGTTAAGACTCATAAAGTATTAGATATAATTTCTAAATATAAGCTGATATCTCCTGATAATGTTGAAGATTATTATAGAGGTTTTATGATTACTACTACAAAAGGAAATACTAAAAAAGATTATATGTTTGTGATAAAGACTAATTAAGCCATGATGTTTTTAATTTTATTTACTATAGTAAATAATAAAAAAAGGTACTAAAAAATATGATTATATAGCCTTTCTTTTAAAATCAAAATATGATATAATATGCTGTTGTCAGTTCGTAACCATCCTGACACTAAACAAAACTAGGGAGGAACATAAAAATGAATAAAAGTACAAGGTTTCTAACACAAGCAGGGGTAATTGCAGCTATTTATGTTGTATTCACTTTACCGTTTGCTTCATTTGGGACGGACTTTATGCAAGTAAGGATATCGGAAGCACTTACTATACTGCCGTTCTTCACACCAGCTGCAATACCGGGGCTTACTATTGGTTGTTTGCTTTCTAACATATTCATATCAAAATTTGGTATGGTCGATATAGTTTTCGGTACTCTGGCTACGTTAATAGCAGCTTATTTATCCTATGGTCTAAGAAAGAAAAAGGGCTTGGTACCAATACCTCCAATAATTGTGAACGCATTAATAGTTGGGACATTAATTTATTTCGGTACATTTGGAAGCTTAGAATTTAATACTACACTCTTAAGTTTCATGGCTTGGCTAGGATTAGGTCAGCTAATTGCTTGTTATGGTATTGGATTCCCATTATTGTTAGTTCTAGAAAAATATAAAAATAAAATATTTAGATAAAAGAAGCGCTAAGAATATTAGCGCTTTAATAGAATACAAATATAAAGTTTCTTGAATTATTTAAGATTTTCAGGGTTAAGGCATTCAAGTTCTGGTAATACAAATTTACCGTCTTTTCTAATCATTACATCATCAAAATAAATTTCTCCACCACCAAAATCAGGTGTTTGAATATAAACTAAATCCCAGTGAATAGCTGAATGGTTGTCATTATCGCAATCATCATATGAATTACCTGGTGTGAAATGAATACTACCCATTATTTTTTCATCAAATAAAGTATCTTTTAATGGAGTTAAGATATATGGGTTGACACCAATAGCGAATTCTCCTATATATCTAGCGCCCTCATCAGTATTAAGTACCGCATTGATTTTTTCTGTATCATTAGCTGTTGCTTTAACAATTTTACCATCTTTGAATTCAAAAACAATATTTTCGTAAGTGAATCCTTGGTATACAGCAGGTGTGTTATAGCTGATAACACCATTAACAGAATCTTTTACAGGAGCTGAGTACACTTCACCGTCAGGAATATTAAGTCCACCGTCACATTTGATAGCTGGAAGACCTTTGATTGAGAAAGAAATATCAGTACCTTCCCCTACGATTCTAACCTTATCAGTTTTATTCATAAGTGTAACGAGATTATCCATTGCTTTTGACATTTTACCATAATCTAAGGTACAAACGTTAAAGTAGAAATCTTCGAAATCCTCTAAACTAGTGCTCGCAAGTTGTGCCATAGAATTATTAGGGTATCTCATAACAACCCAACGAGTATCAGGAACACGAACATCTCTATGAACAGGAGTAAAATGGTATTTTTCGTATAATCCTCTTTTATCACTTGGTACATCACTTAATTCATTAACATTATCAGAAGCTCTGATGCCTATATAACAATCCATCTCTTTCATGATAGTTACATCTGCTTCAGCAATCAGGTCAATCTGCTCTTTATTACAATTAAGTAATATTTCTCTTTGGACAGATTCATCTATATGTTTTTCGAAAGGTATACCTCCAACAGCATAAATTTCTTTTATTAGTTGTTTAGTAAGAGGTAATGTAGAGTCTCCCACATGTTGTATTAGAACTTTATCTCCTTCTTTTACTTTACAAGAATAATTAACTAAGATTTTTGCAAGCTTTACAATCCTTGAATCCATTATGATTCCTCCTTATTTTTTTGACACGGTATTAAAGTATCATCATATTTTTAATGTATATTAATAAGACCTCATAATATTATTATTTAAATCACCGTGATTTATTAACTAGTATATCATAATTGGGTAAAAAAAATAAGTTGTTTGGCTATACTTATAATAAATATAACTTTAGGATATTATGACTTTAATTATTTAAGTTACAAAGTAAAAAATTATTCATTAATGTATAAAAAAATTTGTTTGACTATGGTATAATACCAAGTAGAAGTTTTATAAGGAAGGAGAACTAAATAATGAAATATACATTAGTTAAAGAATTATTTAGAAATACTAGCCAATATGTAGATAAGGAAATAACAGTATCAGGCTGGATAAGAAGCGTTAGGGCTTCAAAAGCATTTGGATTTATTGTTCTTAACGACGGAACATTTTTTGATAATCTTCAAGTTGTAATAAATAGTGATTTAGAGAATTTTAGTGAACTATCTAAATTGAATGTTGGTTCAGCAATTATCGTAAAAGGTAAATTCATAAAAACAGAAGGAGCTAAACAGCCTTTTGAAATCCAAGCGACTAATGTACAGGTAGAAGGTACATCCACACCTGAATATCCTTTGCAAAAGAAAAGACATTCCTTTGAATACCTAAGAACTATATCACATTTAAGACCAAGAACAAATACTTTTTCTGCAGTATTCAGAATACGTTCGATTGTAGCTCAGGCTATTCATAGGTTCTTTATGGACAAGGGATTCGTATATGTTCATACACCAATTCTTACAGGTAGTGACTGTGAGGGAGCAGGAGAAATGTTTAGAGCTACTACTCTTGATCTAAATGAGTTGCCAAAAGATGAAGAAGGAAAGATTAACAATAAAGAAGATTTCTTTGGAAAAGAAACCAATCTGACTGTAAGTGGTCAGTTGAATGTAGAAACATATGCTATGGCATTCAGAAACGTGTATACATTCGGCCCAACCTTCAGAGCAGAGAATTCCAATACTGCAAGACATGCAGCAGAATTCTGGATGATAGAACCTGAAATGGCATTTGCTGATCTTATTGATGATATGGATTTAGCAGAAGAAATGATAAAATATATCATTACTTTTGTTAGAGAAAAGGCTCCTGAAGAAATGGAATTCTTCAATAAATTTATTGACAAAGGGTTATTAGGAAGACTTGATAATGTAGTCAATAACAAATTTGAAAGAATTACTTACACTAAGGCTATCGAATTACTTGAAAAGAGTGGAGAGAAATTTGAATATCCTGTAAAATGGGGAGAAGATCTTCAAACAGAACATGAAAGATATATTACTGAAAAAGTTTACAAGAAACCTGTTTTCGTTACTGATTATCCAAAAGAAATAAAAGCTTTCTATATGAAATTAAACGATGACAATAAAACAGTAGCAGCTATGGACTTATTGGTTCCTGGTGTTGGTGAAATAATCGGTGGAAGTCAGAGAGAAGAAGACTATGAAACACTTTTAAACAAGATGAAAGCTTCAGGTCTTAGAGAAGAAGATTACTGGTGGTATCTTGATATAAGAAAATATGGTGGATGTAATCATGCTGGATTCGGATTAGGATTTGAAAGAGTCATAATGTATATTACAGGAATGAGCAATATCAGAGACGTCATACCATTTCCAAGAACCGTTAATAATTGTGATATCTAATAGAAGGGCAGTCAAATCTGACTGCTTTTTATTTTGGAATTTTTTATGTCAAATATTTTTATATAAAAAAATTAATCAAGTTAATATTAATAAGAAAAACCAAATTTATATATTGTTATTGTAAATAAAAGTAAAATTGTCAATAATTTTAATAAAACTATCTTGTTTTATAGTTTAACAGACTATATAATATACTGGTATCCACTAAACAGAGTATATAAGATAGCAATAAAATATTAGGAGGTTTACTTTGTTTTAAATAACAAAGCATGAATTAATGAAAAAGATTGTAAATCAAAAAGAAAAGGATAAAAAACAGGATACTAATACAAAAGATAAATCAATAATATACAAAAGAATACTTAAGATTGGACTAGGCATTATATCTCTTTTTGTACTATTTATAGGAATCGTTCTAATATATTTGCATAACTCATCATTTACAGTAGCATTTAATGAGATGGAATTTAATAAATATTTTAATGATAAGGCTCTAGAAAAAATTATTAGAATCCAAGAAAATAATGTGGTTATAGAAATACCCAAGGATGTAATATCAACAGCATTCAATGAAAAAATACAAGAAATTGAAGTTGAAAAAGGTTATAAGATCAATGAAGGTTATATCAATACAGATGAAGGTAAAGCTTACATCAATACAACTATACATGGGATAAATATTCCCATATCAATGGATATTGATTTGGCTGTTGGTGGAAGAAAATTAACAATTTCTTTTAATAATATGATGTTATGTGATAATAAGATGTTATCTCTACCAAAACAAATTGAACAATCAATAATGACTAAATTAGTAAAGAACGAAGAAATATTAAAAATGAATCTAGATGATTTTGATATACCTGATATAGTTACAATAAATACTATAACAATGAACCCTGAAAATGTTGTATTACGTTTGAATCTGGATAAAGATAAAACCATACAGTTACTACAAGATATTATTAATAATAAGAACGAACAATTATTTGAAATGTATAAAGACCAAGAAGACATTATTAATACTAAGGTTTTAGAACTTATCAGTAAACCCTCTATTTCTAATCAAGACATAGAATTAATATTGAAAGATATACTCGTTGAAGATGAAGAGTTATTAAGAAATATATTGATTGTAACAGATGAAAAAAAAGTTGATGAAGTTTTTGATGATTATAGTAAATATATAACCCATTTTGATAAAGACAATATTACCAATGAAAAAAATAAACTTATTATCGGTAGTATACAAGAGGATTGTAAAAAATTGCTTAGTGCAGTTAATAATCTTTCAACAGATAAATATATTGTATCTTTTAATAGTCCGTATGATATTGATAGCAATCAAGGATTAACAATAAAAGAATTAAACGATATCAATAAACTTAATATACCTGAAAATATATATAACAATATGAATTTCATGTTTGATTACACTAATAAAGAATTCATGGTATCATACAAAATAGATGATGATAGATATGCTGTGATTGGTGTTGAAAACAATGATGTAATTGATTATGATAAATATATAAGTTACCAATTTGAAGAACCATTACCAAATAAAGTATATTACGATACTGATATTGAAGCGATTATTTCCAAATATTTTTCTGCAGAAGTATTTATAAGATATATGAATACTGATGGAAAATATGCTTATGTTATTGCATCAAGTGCTGATAATTATCAGTATTATGAAAGATTTGCTCTGGAAAAAAAGGATACATGGGAAATAGTTGCCACTAATATAAATGATTTGTACAGATTTAGTATTAACCATCCGGGATTTAATGTGAAAACAATAACAGATAATTATGTTGAAGGAAAAATCTATAAACTTTCAGATGAAGATAAATCATCTATATTAGATCAATTAAGATTCAAGAAGGTTATTTCTGACAAAGAACAAGTTGACATAAAGTATTGTTCCTATGATGGTAAATATATTTCATTAAAACTTACTAATGAAGAAGAGTATGTTATCTTAATTAAATATTCTTATATTGATAAAGTATATAAGAAAGAAGAAGCAGTTAATAAATGGAAAGATATTACTGAACTTATACTCTTACAAGATAAAAATATAGATGATGACAGCGAAAATGCTAATTGACAAAGACTTATGAACTCAATTCTTGTGTAATTAAGCATAGGTAAAAATAACTATAGGTTAACATAAAATATAGATATAAACTCAATGTTTTATTATATATGTCTTATAATAAAGCATGTATGGGAAATATTGAATTATGTGAAATTCAGTAATTAAGAATATAATATAAAAGAGAGGAAGACTAGATGGATACATTTATAGAAGAACTAGACAAAATCAAAATTAAAGCACTAGAAATTGTAACTAATTATGGTTTTAAAATAATATTTAGTTTAATTATCTTATTTGTTGGATTAAAGATAATTAAATATTTAGTTAGAATGATAGACAAGTTTTTTGCAAAATCAAAATTAGATGTTTCTTTATCAAAATTCTTATTATCAGCTACAAGATTACTATTAAAAATATTATTAGGATTCATAATTATAGAAAATCTAGGGATAGAATCAACTTCTTTAATTGCAGTTATAGGAGCAACTGGTATTGGAGTTGGAATGGCCTTACAAGGAAGTCTTTCCAATCTAATTGGTGGAATACTAATATTATTATTAAGACCATTTAAGGTTGGAGACTACATTGAAGAAAAAGCATTTGGTCATGAAGGTATAGTGGAAGATATACAGGTTTTCTATACTACACTTAGAACAAGAGATAACAAGGTAATAACCATACCAAATGGAAACTTATCAAATAGTAGCATAACCAATCATTCTACTATGGATATAAGAAGAGTAGACTTGACTTTTGGTGTAGCTTATGAAGAAGATACTTATGCGGTCAAAAAGGCCATTAGACAGGTTATTGATATACATCCTTTGATACTTAAAGATAAAGAGCCATACATTAATATTAGTGAACATGGAGATAGTTCTGTTAATTTCGCAGTATTGGTATGGTGTAACACAAAAGATTATCTACAAGTTAAATTCGATTTAATAGAGCAGATGAAAATTAAATTCGATGAAGAAAATATTTCTATACCATATCCACATATGGATGTAAATATCGTTAATAATAAAGGCAATATAGTTAGAGGTTAAAAACAACTATGATGACAAATAAAAGTAGCTTACATAGTAATTATAGTTTACTATAATTATATAATATAAAGGAGATGAACAAATGGATCAATATAGAGAGTATATTCTCGATTTCCTAAAAAAGATACTTGAAACAGAGAGCCCTAGTGGATTCTGTTATAACATCATGAGTATTATAGAAAAAGAAGCAGAAAAAATGGGTTGCAGTATGGAATTTACTAATAAAGGCTGTGGAGTAATAGAAATTGAAGGTAAATCTGAAGAAGTTCTTGGATTATCTGCACATGTAGATACTCTAGGTGCTATGGTCAGATCAATAAAATCCAATGGAACCATTAGATTGACAAGTATCGGTGGATATTTAATGAATAGCATAGAAGGTGAATATTGTAAGATATTTACAAGAGACGGTAAGGAATATGAAGGAACCATATTAACCACTAAACCATCAGTTCACGTATTCTCAGATGCATCTGAACATAAAAGAATAGAAGAAAATATGGAAGTGAGAATAGATGAAAATGTTTCTTCTAAAGAGGATGTTGAGAAATTAGGTATAGAAGTTGGTAACTTCATAGCATTTGATCCTAGAGTTAGAATAACTAAAAGCGGTTATATAAAATCTAGACATCTGGATGATAAAGCGGGTATAGCTACTATATTTGGGTTGATGAAATACATAAAAGATAATGATATCATGCCTAGAAATACTTTAAAGATATTCATATCCACATATGAAGAAGTTGGTCATGGTTCATCATATATACCACAGGATATTACTGAAATGATAGCAATAGATATGGGTGCTATGGGTGATGATTTATGTTGTACTGAACATGATGTTTCAATATGTGTAAAAGATTCATCAGGTCCATATGACTATAATATCATCAATAAGCTAGCAAGCATTGCAAAAGAAAAAGAATTAGGTTATGCATTAGATGTTTATCCTCATTATGGTTCCGATGTATCTGCTTCACTACGAGCAGGTAACAATATTAGAGGTGCGCTTATTGGACCAGGGGTACATGCATCCCATGGTATGGAAAGAACTCATATTGAAGGTGTCTTGAACACATTAAAATTATTATCAGAGTATGTTAAGTAAGATTTAACCAATGTAATATATTCATGATATTGTAAGATATGAAGGAATGAATTGCATAATATTTTAATAAGTAAAAACCTCAGGATAAATCCTGAGGTTTTTGCAAATATTGACCGTTATTAAACGAACTGTTCTACTGAGAAGAGATTTTTATCTCCTCTAAATCTAGAGACAGTGTACTCAACAGGTGTCTCAAATTTATTGTAACCTTTTGCATGAAACAACTGTATTGCAGTTGTTTTATTGATTTCAAGCAATTCACAATCTTCCTTAGTAGGAACGACAGCTTCCATTTCTTTAACTACTTTATAGACTTTAGTGTTAATATTACTAGATAGTATGCTATATAGAGATTCTTCATTCATGTTATTATCGAGAATATGTTTACAAAACGAATAAGGTAAATAAGTTTGAGAAATCTTAAGTGGTTCATTATTTACAAATCGGAGTCTCTTCAAATAGATAACATCTGTGTTTGGTGCGAGATTTAAAGCAGATGCAACTTCTGGGGTAGCGGTTACTACCTTAAAATCTAAAACCTTAGTACTAGGGGTATATCCATTTCGTAACATTTCACTATTAAAGCTCTCCGCTTTCTGAGTAAAATCATGTTCAATTTTGGTTTGAGCAACAAATGTACCTCTACCTTTTACACGATAAAACTTACCTTCATTAACTAATTCAGTTAATGCTTGTCTAATTGTTGTTCTGCTTATACCATAAATATCACATAGCTCAAACTCAGTAGGTATCATATCACCTGGTTTTAAAACTTCATCCTTCATCATTTCAATCAAAATATTTTTGAATTGAAAATATAGAGGGATAGGAGTCGACTTGTTAACGGTATATTTTTTGAAACTATCAATACTTGCCATAATTCATCACCCTACTTTATTATATTTTTAGTATAAGGTTTATCTGCTACAACACCTATTTTACAATAATTGGAGAAAAAAGCAAGGGATAATTTCATTAAATATTATAATAGTTAAATATTGCTATATAAAAATGTTAGCATACTAGCGATTTTGTCCTAAAAATAAGCTAAACTAACCCGAAAATATATATTTAATAAATATAAAGTGTGATTTTGATATTTAATGAAATTTCTTTAAATTCAAATTTGATATAGTATTTAAATATTAATGTGCTTAATTTTAGAAACTTCCCTTGGTAGGAGTACATAGAAAATTGTACACAAAAAATTAATAATTGTGGTGTTGAGCTTTTATAACTTATGCTTTATACTAATAATATTAAGATTTTTAATGTCTTTTATGTATATGATATATCGGTATTATTTGGAAAAAGCTTAATAGGTATATTGTTTTGGGCTTAATAGTTCTAAATAAATCGTTAGAGAGGACTTAATATGTTTGGATATGTACAGATAGATAAGCTTGAATTAAAAGTTAGAGAATATATGGCATACAAAGGTTATTACTGTGGCTTATGTATGGCACTAAAGAAAAACTATGGTAATTTCAGTAGGTTTACTTTAAATTATGATATGACATACCTTATAATAGTTCTTACGTCTTTATATGAACCTATAAATAATTGCTGTAATAAAAGATGTATAGCTCATCCACAGAACAAACAACTAATGATAATCAATGAAACGAGTGATTATTGCGCAGCCTTGAATATCATGTTAGCATATAATAATCTGAAAGATGACTGGAAAGATGAGAGAAGTATAAAAAGCCTTATGGCTATGATGATATTCAATAGAGGTTACAGAAAAGCTAAGAAGAAATATCCTAAGAAGAATAATATTATAATAGAATCTATAAAAGAATTAGAAAAGCTTGAGGAGAGTAATTGCAGTGATATAGAAAAAGTATCAAATGTTTTTGGCAACCTCATGGGTAAATTGATGATTTATAAAGATGACCACTGGAAAGAATATCTAAATAATATTGGATTTTATTTGGGAAAATATATTTATATTCTTGATGCATATGATGATATAGAAAAAGATAAAAAAAATAATAGCTATAATCCGTTTAATCTATGTAAAAAAGATAATATTGAAGAATATGCCAAGAATCTACTTAATCTTAATTTATCATTTTTAGATAATGAACTGGATAAATTACCATTAATAAAAGAAAAACCTATTCTAGATAATATAATATATTCTGGAATTAAAAATAAAATGAAAATTATATTTAGCAGAGAAGAATGTAATGAATGTAAGATAGAAAAACAAATCGAAAAAAACTAATTAGATTATTACTAGGAGGAAGTGCAATGAGAGATCCATATGAAGTGTTAGAAATAGAAAGAGGAGCAAGCAAAGAAGAAATAAAAAAAGCATATAGAGAATTAGCAAAAAAATATCATCCAGATAGATATGCAGATAATCCATTAAACGATTTAGCAGAAGAGAAATTCAGAGAAATCCAAGAAGCATATGAATCTCTAATGAATAATAATAACTACTCTAATTCTAATTATTCATCAGGTAGTCAAAGTTCTGGGTATACATCTTCAGAATATATGAATATAAGAAGTTATATTCAGGTACGAAGATTCCAAGATGCAATGAACATGTTGAATAATATGAGTGATAAAAACGCTGAATGGTACTATTTAATGAGTATCTGCCTAGTAGGTACAGGATATACTAATCAAGGATTTGAATACGCTAAAACAGCCGTTAATATGGCTCCTAACAATATAGAGTATAGAAATCATATGACAAGGCTTCAAAATGTTCAGAATGGATATAATACTAGAGCATATCAATATAATAGAGGAGCAAATAATTCAGACGCTTTAGGTTGCTGTTCACAACTTGTATGTGCAGACTGCTTGTGTGAGTGTCTTGGGGGCGATTTAATATCATGTTGTTAAAATCAAAAAAAATTGCTTATTTAGGAATTTTATTGGCTATTAACCAGATTATACTTATGTTAAGTACTATTTTTGTTAGTAATACACTAATTATATTTGCTTTGGCGGCTATCATTATCGGTGTAGTAATTATTGAATTTAATCTAGCTAGCGGTGTGACTTTTTATATAGCTTCTAGTCTTCTTTCGTTTATACTAGTACCTGATAAACTTCAGATAATAACATATATAGCTTTTTTTGGAATATATAGCATAGTGAAATATTTGATTGAAATGTTGGTTAATCGTAAGTTCTTATCTGTGATAGTTGAATTTATATTGAAGCTTGGATTTTTCAATATAATGTTGGTGATTTATTATTTTGCTATTAGCCAATTTGTAACAATTATATCAGTGGAATTCACGTCAACATGGTGGCTTATTGTTTTAGCGGAGATATTCTTTATTGCATATGATTATTTTCTAGGTTACTTTTTACATGTGTATACAAACAAGATAAAACCAAGACTAAAAAAATATCTAGGATAAACATGTTATTAGCTGTAATGGTTATAATATCTTGAATTTAAATATATATTTTAGGTGATAATATATATTACTAATAGGTAAAATTAATATTATTCATACAAAAAATATAACGGAGTGGTTTGATGAAACGAAGAATTGGAATTATAACAAGTGGAGGAGATTGTCCAGGATTGAATGCTGCAATAAGAGGCGTAGCAAGAGCTTCTTATGGAATGTTTGATTGTGAGATAATTGGTATAAAAGATGGGTTTAAAGGCTTAATACATTGCAATTATCAAGTTATGACACCACGAGATTTTTCTGGAATACTTGTTAGAGGTGGAACAATACTTGGAACATCAAGAACACCATTCAAGAAAATGAGAAAAATAGAAGAAGACAATATTGATAAAGTCAAATGTATGATAGATAATTATGAAAAAATGAAATTGGATTGTCTTATAACATTAGGGGGAAATGGAACACATAAGAATGCTAATCTTCTTAGGGAAGAAGGTCTTAATGTGATTGCACTTCCAAAGACTATAGATAATGATATCTGGGGAACAGATGTAACATTTGGTTTTCACAGTGCAGTGGATATCGCTACAGAAGTAATAGATAGAATACACACGACAGCAGATTCACATGATAGAGTAATGCTAGTAGAATTAATGGGTCATAAAGCGGGATGGTTAACATTACATGCAGGAGTAGCAGGTGGCGCAGATGTCATCATAATACCTGAAATCCCTTATAGTATTGATAAGGTTATAGAATCACTGGATAGAAGACATTCTTCAGGGAAGAACTTTTCTATCTTAGCAGTATCAGAAGGAGCAATATCAGTTGAAGAATCTAAATTGAAGAAAAAAGAGCTCAAAAAAGAACGTGAAAAAATGAAGTTCCCATCAGTTTCATATAGATTGGCTAAAGAGATTAATGGAGCTCTAGGTTTGGAAACAAGAGTTACCATACCAGGACACCAGCAGAGAGGTGGTTCACCTTCACCATATGATAGAATATTAGCAACAAAACTTGGTGCATATGCAGCAGAGATGATTGCAAACAGGGATTACGGAAAAACAGTTTCAGTAGTTAATAATAAATTATGGGCAACACCATTAAAAGAAGTCGCAGGTAAATTAAAATTAGTAGAAAAAGATAATTTGTTGATAAGCACAGGTAAATTAGTGGGAGCAAGTTTTGGAAATTAAGGGAGGGTGATAGGACTCTCTTTTTTATTATACAAAAGATTATAATATAAGTTTCTAGAATTTCTTATATGGGGTAGCTAAAAGGTTTTATTTATAGTTATGGGGTTATCTGTATAGAATAATAAAATGAGAAAGTTGAGTAATAACTAAATATAGGTTTCATTTTCAATTAAACTTTGTTACAATAGAATATATGTTCTTGATTAGGGGGGTGTGATAATGATAAGTTTAATTCATACAGGGGATATACATATTGGAATGGAATTCAAAAAAGCAAGTTTCGGAAGTGAATTTGCTAGAGACCGTAGAAATGAAATTAAAGAAACCTTTTATAGAATTATTGATAGAGCAGTAGATATGAACGCTGATTTTCTTTTGATCAGTGGAGATTTATTTGAAGATGAATACGCAACAATTGGAGAGATAAAAGAGATAAATAAGTATTTCCGTAAACTTAATGATACTAGAATAGTTATAATTGCTGGTAATCACGATCCGATTATAAATAACAAATCATATTATAAAATAATCGACTGGGCGGAGAATGTTTATATATTAGATACAACATTGCAAAAAATATCTTTTGAAGATGTTAATGTTGATATATATGGATTAAGTTGGAACAAGAAATTGATAAAGGATAATTTGTTTGAGAATATACAGATAGATGATAAGAATAGAATCAATATACTATTGGCTCATGGGGATATCTATCAAAAATCTAGTTATCTGCCAATAGATAGAGAAAGTATCGCAAATAAAGGGTTTGATTATATTGCTCTTGGACATATACATAAACATGAGTTCATTTGTAAGAATATTGCTTACCCCGGTAGTCCAGAACCCCTTGATTTCGGCGAAACAGGTACACATGGAATTATAGAAGGAAGTATTAGCAAAGATGAATTAGATATTAAGTTCTTACCTTTTTCAAAAAGAGAATTCGTTTCAATAGATGTTAGTGTTGATGATAACATGACAGTTGAAAATATAATAGAAAATATAAAAGAAATAGTTAGAGAATATGATTTCAAGAATCTATATAGATTCAATCTAAATGGAATAAGGGACAAAGATATATTATTTGATACGCAGTACATAAAATATAGAGTGGAAGAGTATGTCATATATGCTGAAATCTTAGATAATACTACACCAGATTATGATCTGGATAAACTGAAACAAGAAAATGAGAACAATGTTATTGGTAAATACATTGAATATATGGAAGAACAGAACACAGAAGATGAGATATCCAAATTAGCCTTATATGAAGGCATTGAAGCTTTGCTAAGTGAGAAGGTGAATTAATTGTATATAGAGAAAATGAATGTAATAAGTTTTGGTAAATATCAAGATAAAGAAATTAATCTAACCGATGGTATAAATCTGATATATGGAGCTAACGAAGCTGGAAAATCTACTATACATAAATTCATTGAAGGTATGTTCTACGGTTTCTATAAACCATATAGAAAAAATAAGCAGTTCACACCAGATTATGACAGGTTTCTTCCCTGGAACAACAGTAATAAATATAAAGGAATTTTAGTCTATAAATATAGTGGGAAAGAGTACCGTATCGAGAGAAATTTCATGAAGCGTAGCGATAAGGTTGAAATATTTGATAACAGTACGGGTGAAAACATAACTGAAATATTTGACTATGATAGTTCAACAAAATTATATCAACCGGCTTCTAGGCATCTGAGTATCAACAAATCGACATTCAACAATACTATAAGTATAGGTCAGTTAAGTAGTAAAACTTCCGAAGATCTAGTGAAAGAGGTAAAAGACAGCCTTATTAACCTTGGTGAAAGCAAGGATGAGGAAATATCAGTAAGGAATGTTGTAGATAAACTAAATAAAAAATTAGATGAAATAGGGACAGCTGGTAGAAAGAAGACTACTCCATATGGTAAGCTTACGGAAGAAATAAAAGGATTAAAGAAAGAAAAAATCCAAGCTGAAAAAATATGGCAGCAGGTTTTAGAAAACCAAGAACAATTAAATGATATTAATAGTAAATTAAAAGAATTGGAAAATAGAAAAAAAGATAATGAGGAATTGATTGATTATCTTAATGAAGAAGAAATAAAAAAGACATATGAAGAAGGACTACAACTTAAAAGATCAATAGATGAAAAAATAATTGAAATAAAAGAGATAGAGAAATTCAAAGATGTAGATATAGAACTCATTGACTCTACTATGAAAAAGTTGAATAATCTAGATTCTTGCAAACAAAGATACAGTGAATTAGAGTCTGAACTAAAAGAAATAGATGAATATCTAAAAGATGAAGAATCAAAATATGATCAAGTTAAGATATTAGAAGATGAGGATGTAAGCAATATTGAAAGTATAGTTGCTGATTATAATATTTACAAAGATATAGTAGATAAGTATATAGAATTAAAGGATTATATATCTGAGTTGGATACAAGTCTTAATGATGTCCAAGGAAATAAAAGTATTATTGAAGATGAATATCTATACACTAAGCTTCAAGAAGAAGGGAAAGAGATAAAGTATAGCAAGTCAGGAGATATTACATTAAAAGAACAAGATTATAAAGATTCATTGAGTAAGAATAAACAAAGCAAATTGATAGCTATAATATCAGTATTGATTTTTGCAGGTTTATTAGGAAGTGGTATCGTATTAAGTGAAATAGTACCACTAGGAGTATCTATAATCTTCTTAGGATTATCATTATATTCTATATCTGTTTACAAGAAAAATAATAGAAAAACAGATATGCTACATAATGAGATAGATAAAATAAAATCTGAAGAAAAAGACAAGCAAATCAGGTTAAATGAAATTATACAAAAGCAAAATGATATACTTAAAAAATATAACTGTGCAGAACTAATGGAGCTTAGAAAATTAAAAGACAAGATGCTACATCTGAATATTTTACATGAAGACAATAAAAAAAGATATTCAAAGGCGATTAGTGATTTTAAAAAATTGGAAAAAGAAAAGCAACAAAAAGAAAAACAGTTGATACATTATGTAAACTTATTGTTAGGTACAGAACAATTGGATATTGATAATATAAGATTGGTAAAAGAAAAATACGAAATATTTAAAGATACCAAGAAAAATATATTTGCTAAAAATGAAGATAAAAAAGCTAGATTAGTTAAGATTAATAGTTGCAATGATGAGATTAACAAATTGATTGAAGAGATTAAAGATGTAACAGATAAGTATCAAGTTGAAGGGGAAATCGGATTAAAGCAAGTAAAAGAAAAGAAATATCTATATCAGAGAGTTTTAAGTACTTTGAATGATAAAAAAGAAATGATGATAAGATTATTAGGCGAAAATACCCTAGATGATTTGAAACAAAAATTAGTCAAATATAGTTCAACAACATTGACTACAGATAAATCTAAAGAAGAGATATTACTAGAACAAGATAATCTGATAGACGATATTTTACGTATTAACAAGGATATAACTTCTTATGAGACTAAAATAGCTAATTTACAGAAGAATGTTAGACCTATTGTAGATATTGAAGATGAGATATCCAACAAATCAGCTAAGAAATTAGATTATGATAAGAAAATTAAGGCTCTGACTATGGCAAGAGATGCAATAGAGGATATATCAAAAGACATACAGAATAACTTTGCACCAAAACTTAATGAAAAAGTATCTGATATAATTAGTAATATCACTAACAAGAAATACACAGATATAAAAATCAATCCTAATATGGAAATTCTTACATATGAACCAGAGAATCATGAATTGATTAATATTGATTACTTAAGCAAAGGAACTATTGACCAAATGTATTTTGGATTAAGGTTAGGGCTTATAAATATTATTAAAGAGGATAAGTCATTACCATTGATATTAGATGATTGCTTCGTACAATATGATGATAACCGATTAAAGATGGTTCTAGAAACAATCAGTAAACTAAACAGACAGATAATAATATTATCGTGTCATAAAAGAGAACAAGAGATGTTATCGGATATGGATATCAAGTTTAACTCTATAGCTTTATAGTAAGAATTAAGATTAATAAGCCAATTACTTAAAATATATTAAGGTATGTCAAAAAACATTAATGACCCTCTAAAAACCTAAAAATTACTTGAAATATATAAAAACAAAAGGGTAACGATAGCTAGAAAGCTGATAAAATCGTTACCCATTTTTTAACGCACGTGGTAGGACTCGAACCCACAACCCTCCGGTCCGAAGCCGGATGCTCTATCCAATTGAGCCACACGTGCGTATATAAAAACGTTATTAAGTTTTTTACCTAACTTATTATATCACTAAAAATATAATAGTCAATATTTATATTTGATATAGAATGTTACTAAATAACCTATTGATATTTCTTTAATCTTATATCCGAACCAAATATCTTAAGGGGTTCATAGTTACCGAATATCCTTGAAACGATTCTATCAGAATATTGTTTAGACCAATCGTTAGGGGATAAATTAGTAGATATTAGAGTTGATTTTTTATTTAATAATCTTGTGTTAAGACAATTAAATAATTCAACTCCGGTAAAACGGTTATTGAACTCTGTTCCAAGGTCATCTATTATCAACAAATCACAATCAAAAATAGATTCAATCTGTTCTTCTGGTACTTTATCATTATCATTATTGAACTTATAATCCTCAAATAATTTAAACAACTGAAAAGAGGTCAAATAAATAACTGTATGAGATCTGTCAAGCAAAGCTTTGGCTATACAATTACATAGAAAAGTTTTACCAAGACCAGCTTGTCCAAACAAAATTATATTAGTAAAATCTGTATCAAAGTTATTAACGAACTTCTTACATTTACCGTATATGATACGTATGTTTTCTAGTGGAGATAAATTGAAACGTGAATCAATACTATTTGAATAATAATCAAATGAAAATGTACTGAAATTTTCGTCTTTAATAATATTCTTAATATTTGATTGTTCATATGCAGCATCAATCATTGCTTGTTTTAGGCAGATACACTTTTCGTTGCCTATATATCCTGTATCTTTGCACAAATTACAGTCGTATTTTGGCTGTAGATAATCTTCAGGGTAACCATTATCAAGCAATAAACGAATTTTCTTACCTGATAACATGAAATTACTCTCTTGAAGTTGTTCAAGTTTTTCTTTAGCTTCATCTGGATGTTCAATAATATAATAGGTTGTATTAACGCTATTAGAAGCTATTTCATCATCTAAAACTTTTATAAGAGGTATTCTTTTGTATATTTCCGTTTTCTTTTTATTAATTTCATGCTTAATATTAAGTTGTTTCTTCTCATAATTCTGCATGATCAACTTATATTGAGAACGTTTTAGATCCATAATATCAGCTCTTCCTTTCTTTTAATAGCTTCCATCTGTTTCTTTAATAAGTAATTCCATAGCTTTTTTCTCTAATTCATCAAAATTATATGTGCGTTGGTCATAATTAATAAATTTAGATTGATTTTTAGTATCTTCTTTCTTTTTAGTCTTAGAATTCAATTGATGCTGTTTATCAAGTTCATCAATGTTCTTAATGGTTTTTACATTGTTCTTATGCCAATTCTTAAGGATAGCATCAATATAGCTGAACTGTGGCTGATGGATGGTTTCCATTGTTCTATTACAAGCTTCTACAATAATTTCCATAGATAGATCATATTCATCAATCCATTTTTTCATATAAGATATCTGTTTAGGTGTAGGGTTCCTGTCACCAATACCAAGTGATTTCATTACTTTAAAATAATTATTATTAAATGTCTCAATTCTATTTTCTGCTTTTGCAACTGTATTAATGCCTTCATCAGCCCAATTGACAGCAACTTTTTCTATGTAGTTCATGTTTCTATGATTATTGGAAACACAATATTCAATAAGTAGTTCAATAACTTCAAAAGGAAGTCCTAACCAGTCATTAAAACCAATCAGTGTATTGATATCTTGTTGAGTCAACATTTTGCCTAGATATTTTTGAGTTATGTAAATCAGTTGTTTGTAGTTTTGTCTACTCATAAAAGTAGAAATCTCTTCCATTTTATATTGAGGTTTTGTTGAAACATTTATTCGTGCTTCTATTTGCTTGGTGGCAACAGTTTCATTAGGTACCTCTGTATCTGTATTATTAATCTCAGCACTTATATTACTTGGATCATTTAATTTTATGGATGTAATATTTTTGCTATCATCATATTTTACTATCATAACATTGTTGGATTCCCAATACTTAATAGCTCGCAATACATCTGTTTCTGTAAGATGTAGACAATCAGCAATATCTACCATTGAAATCGAATCCATATTTTTTGAAGCATATCTATTGATTAATAGATAAACTCTTACAAAATCTCCATTAGATTCTGATAAATAATCATCAATAAATATATTAGGTATCATAGTGTATTGATTAATATTTGGGGGATAAATAGTAATCATACTCATAAATAAAATCTTCCTTCCAATAACATTTTATGTAAACTAAAACTTTGTTTTATATAGCATTTGTTTTATGAATCATATAAAGTGCTATTAGTATAACATAAAAAGCAAGTTTTGTGTGGTAAATAATATTAACAGAAAAATCAACAAAATGTCAGAAAATTTATTGATAAAATAAGGATTTCAATAGTTTTTTTAACATTTAGAGTATATTGTTTTACAAAACATTAACATTTGCTTGTTGATAACTTTGTGGATAATGTGGATAAAGTTTTACATAACTTATTAACATATGTTTATAGACCTTAATAACATCTAAAAATCAACTATTGAAAATATATTTTTAAAATTATTAATGAATGTTATGTTAACTGATTGGACATTATATAACCACAATGTGCCTGTTGACAACATTGTGGATAATGTGGATAACTATCCCTTAATTAGTTCTTCCCCAATAATTTTCACGTCTCCTGCTCCCATAGTTATCAACAGGTCATTTGGATGACAATTTTGGAGTAAAAAGTTTTCTATTTCATCAAAAGAAGAGAAATAAAAAGCTTGTTTTCCAAGTTTGGTAAGTTCAGATAATAAATCCTTAGAGTGAATATCGCCAGTATTTTTTTCTCTAGCAGCATAAATGTCAGTCAATATAATATTATCTGCTGAACTTAGCGAATCCGCAAAGCTTTTAAGAAAAGCTTTTGTTCTTGAATAAGTATGAGGTTGAAAGACAACCCACAATTTATCATGAGGATATTTGGTTGCTGCTGATAGTGTAGCAGAAATTGCAGTAGGATGATGTGCATAATCATCAATAACGTTTACACCTCTGATATTACCTTTATATTCAAATCGTCTATTGGTTCCAGTGAAATTCATAATACCTTTTTTGGCATTTTGGATATCCATATCTAAACAATAAGTTGCAGCAATGGCAGCCAAAGAATTGTATACATTATGAATACCGTTTACCTGTAGACTTATTTCCTCAATTTTTTTACCATTATATATTAGATCATATGTTGGATAACCCAATTCATTATAAGTAATATTATCAGCATAAAAATTAGCACGTTCATCGTTACCATAAGTGATTATATTACAATCCAATCCAGAAATTATCTCTTCATAATTATCTATTTCAGTGTTGATAACCAGATATCCATCATTTGGTAATTTATTGGCAAAGGCTTTGAAAGAACGTCTTATTTGGTTGATGTCCTTGAAATAATCAAGATGGTCTTCTTCTATATTAAGAATTATGGATACAAAAGGATTGAAATGCAAAAAGCTATCACAGTATTCACATGATTCTGCAACGAAATAATCAGAATGACCAACCCGTATATTTCCATGTATTGCGTTTAATATTCCTCCTATTGAAATTGTAGGATCTTTTTCTCCGACCAATAATATATGGGAAATCATTGATGTTGTAGTTGTTTTTCCGTGAGTACCAGAAACACCAATAGGATATTTGTAGTTTTTCATAATCTGTCCAAGTAGTTCAGCTCTACCAAGCATAGGAATATTTTTCACTTTTGCAGTTATATACTCTATGTTATCTTCTTTCACAGCAGCAGTATAAATTACTAACCCCGTATCATCTGAGATATTACAAGCTCTGTGTCCTATAAATACATTTATATCTAGGCTTTCTAATTTTTTAGTTATTTGAGTACCTTTTTGATCAGACCCAGTTACAGTAAAACCTTTTTGGTGCAAAATTTCTGCTAATCCGCTCATGCTGATGCCGCCTATTCCAATAAAATGAACGTTCAATGGTTTATCAAAGTCAATCGTATACATTATACTAAACACTCCTTATTTATATAATATGAAAACATTAGTTATTCAACTATCCACTTCAATATTCTATCAGGTAAGATAATTAAAAGGTAAGAAAGTTGAGTTATTTATATATTTACTTATTCAATTTCTATAGTATCCTATATGGTTGTTCAATTGATTTTTAGGGTGGTACAATCATTTATAAAAAACTCTTATTTAATATATAGTATATAATATAGATAAAAAAATTGGCACTAAAATAATTTAATACTCCTATTTATTTTTATAGGTAAGAATATTATAATACTTATACTAAAATCTAATATATATTCAAGTAAATTTCTACATAATATTAAATTAATCGTTACTCACCCAATTCTTATTATAACTATATAAGATAGGTTTTAAAAGGGAAATATAAAAAAATATTAAAATCATCAGATTCTTTGATTTTTGTGGTATACTATAAGATATAAAATATAATAAACTACAATTAGGTTTACATAACTATTTCTAATTACCTAAAAAAGATTTATTATTTAAATATGAGTTCATAATTTTAGAATATTAATAGATAAGGAGAATTTTTTGTGGGTAAAAAAATAAATAGAACAGATCGGATAGCAGTGATTACTAAGATGTTAGTAGAGAATCCAAATAAAATTTTCACATTAAATAATTTTGTAGATATATTAAGTTATGCTAAATCAACATTAAGCGAAGATATTGATGTAATAGAAGAAGTTTTTGATAATTTCAAATTAGGGGAAATAAAATCCATACCTGGAGCCGCGGGAGGGATTTACTATAATCCTAGATTGTCAGATGAACAGATTGAAGATATATGTGATGAGTTATGTACATTAATAAATGATAAAAAAAGAATAATTCCTGGTGGATATGTTTATATGAACGATATTTTCTATGATCCAAATATATTACAGAAGATTGCTAAGTCGTTGGCAGCACCATATTTGGATATGAAAATAGATTTTGTTGTGACTATAGAAACCAAAGGCATTCCATTAGCGATTATGACTGCGAATATATTGAATATACCTATGATAGTAGTAAGAAAATCAGCTAGGCTTACTGAAGGTACTACTATTCAAATGAACTATATAACCGGTTCATCAAGAAGGATTAACACTATGGCTTTAGCTAAACGTTCAGTACCAAAAGGTGCTAAGGTACTTTTCATCGATGATTTCATGAAAGCAGGAGGTACAGCCAAAGGAATCACAGACTTGATGAAAGAATTTGAGGCAGAAGTGGTTGGAAATGCTGTAGTAATGTCAACAAAAGAACCACAAGAAAAATTGATTAATGATTATTATTCTTTATTGGAATTTGATGGTATTGACGAAAAAGAAGAAAAGATCAACATATATAGAAAAGATAATAAATTGATTTTTAACCATAAAGATAATATGGATAGTGATAATAATTAAATATCATATTAGAGCATAGCTACAATATAATCGTGTTTGGTTCATATATATGTGTAAAAAAGCTATATAAAGGTACTGTTTAATAGAATATAAATATTACATTGTTTAAATATAAGATAGAGCTGTTTGGTAAATAGAACAGCTCTATTTTTAGTATAGAAAATTTTTTTATTATATTCAATTATAGTAGTGAAATTTAGAATTAAAAAAAATAGTAATAAACTTGAAGCAAAAGTGGTATTAATATAATAGTGAAAAAATCATCTAGAAATGGTTGTTAGGAGTGAAGTAGTGAAAAGAAAAAATATTATAGCTATGTTACTAGCAGGTGGTCAAGGAAGTAGACTAGGGATTCTAACAACACATGTGGCTAAACCTGCTATAGCATTTGGTGGCAAATATAGGATTATAGATTTTACTCTAAGTAATTGTATTAATTCAGGAATCGATACTGTTGGTGTTCTAACCCAATATCAGCCTTTAAGATTGAATAATCATATAGGAATAGGTATACCCTGGGATTTAGATAAAAATTATGGGGGAGTTAGCATACTACCACCTTTTGTAAAAACAAAAACCGGAGAATGGTATTCGGGTACAGCAAATGCTGTTTTCCAGAATATAGATTTTATAAATAACTATTCTCCCGAATATGTGCTTATACTTTCTGGAGACCATATATATAAAATGGATTATGAGAAAATGTTAAACTATCATATTAAAAAAAATGCAGATGCCACTATTGCAGTTTTTGAAGTTCCAATAGATGAAGCTCATAGATTTGGAATTATGAATACTGATAAAGACAATAAAATCAACCAATTTGATGAAAAACCGAAAATTCCTAAAAATAATTTAGCATCCATGGGAATTTATATATTTAACTGGAAGATATTGAAAAACGCTTTAGCAAACACTAATAGCATCTACCCGAAAAATGATTTCGGTAAACATGTTATCCCATATATGTTAAATGGAGGGAATAATCTATATGCATATAAATTTCAAGGATTCTGGAAAGATGTTGGTACATTACATGCTTATTGGGAAGCGAATATGGAACTGATAAAATTAATTCCTGATTTCAATTTATACGAAACATATTGGAAAATATATACAAAGAATGAAATCCAACCTCCTCAATATATATCATCAGAGGCTTACATCGAAAAATGTATCATAGGAGAAGGTACTATAATAGAAGGTAAGATATATAATTCTGTAATTGGTTCTAATGTCAGTATCGGTAAGGATACGATAATAAAAGATTCTATCATTATGAGTAATACTGTAATCGGCAATAACTCCATAATATATAAAAGTATATTATCAGAAGACTCCATGATAGGAGAAAACGTTAAGTTGGGAATAGGAGAAAATATTATCAGTAGAGAGTATCCAGAACTTTATAATACAGGAATTTCTGTAGTTGGAGAAAGAACAAGTATACCTAACAACATTAATATAGGAAAGAACTGTGCAATATATGGAAAATTAAAGAATGAAGATTTCAGGTATAACGCTTTATCAAGTGGCGAATCAGTAATTAAGAAAGAGGTAGATTAATGAGGGCTATAGGCATTATTTTAACAGGTGGTAAAAATCAAACACTCCATGAGTTGACTAATAATAGAATATTAGCTGCTATGCCTATTGCAGGATGCTACAGGGCAATAGATTTTTCATTAAGCAATATGACAGATTCAGGAATAAAGAAAGTGGCAATCATTACTCAGTATAATTCACGAGCTCTTTTAGAACATTTAGGGTCTTCTAAGTGGTGGGATTTTGGAAGAAAACAAGGGGGAATGTTTATCTATAGTCCTAATAGATCTCCTAATAGCAATTTTTGGTACAGAGGAACAGCGGATGCCATATATCAGAATATAGATTATCTGAAAAATAGTCATGAACCATATGCTATCATTTCTTCAGGAAATATTATTTGTAAGGTGGATTATAATAAAATACTGGAATATCATGTAGATAAAAGGGCAGATATAACTATAGTATGTAAAGATAAAAAGGATGAAATAGATGACCTAAGGAGATTTGGTATAGTTGAGATAGATGATGATAACAGAATAATCAATTTTGAAGAGAAACCTTTAGAACCGCAGGGAACTATTATATCAACAGGTATTTATGTTGTTAGAAGAAGATTATTGATTGAACTTTTAGAAGAAATACTAGAACAAGAAAGATACGATATTGTAAATGATATTATCATAAGATACAGAAAAAAGAAGAAGATATATGCATATATGCATAATGAATATTTCAACAGTATTGCAAATATTGAATCATATTATAAATGTAATATGGATTTTCTGGACCCAAATAATATAAAATATTTTTTCAGGAACTTTCCATATGTTTCATCTAAGGTACAAGATGAGCCTCCTGCTAAATATAATTCGGGCTCCGTTATCAGTAATAGTCTGATATCAGGGGGATGTATAATAAATGGAAAAGTAAATAATTCGATACTTTTCAGAAAAGTTTTTATTGGTAAAAATACTTTTATTAATAACTCTATTATATTAGATGGAGCTTATATAGATAATAATTGTTGCATTGAAAATTCTATAGTTAATACTGATACAGTTATAGGTGATGATTGTACGTATATAGATAGAGGAAATATCAAAATAATTGTGAATAGAGAATTCAAATATATGTAGTTCAGATAAATAATTAAAAAAGCTGTAATTATACAAAAAAACATTGAACTTTTTTGAAATATGTAATATAATTATTGTGAGTTATCACTAAAGCAAAAATTTATGTGTAAAGGTGGAGGGGGATTCTTCCCCTTAACAACAAGTTACGGAAAGGGGTTAACACATGCAAATTACAGATGTGAGAATACGTAAGGTTGCAAAAGATGGGAAAATGAAGGCAGTTGTATCAGTTACTTTTGATAATGAATTTGTTGTTCATGATATCAAAGTGATTGAAGGAGAAAAAGGATTATTTATTGCTATGCCAAGCCGCAAAGCGCTTGATGGTGAGTTTAGAGACATCGCTCATCCAATCAATTCTGAAACTAGAGAAAAAATTCAGAAATGCGTATTGGAAAAATATGAAACTCTAGTACTTACTAACGATGATACAGCTGACGAAATTGCAGTATCGTTTGAGGAATGATTCTTCTAGGCACTTCTTATATGAAGTGCCTTTTTGTATGTAGTAATATATTGCTGATTAGTTAATACCATCTGGATATAACAATTAAATGCACGCAAGTTTCCTTGTTGATAAGTTGCTTTATTATTATTACTGCTTGATGTTTTTTTGCTTAGTAAAAATAACAGTAAAGGACAAAGTTTAATTTATTAATTTGTAGGTTATTTAACTTGCATATATTTAATAAGTGGTGTAAAATGATTAGGGTTAATTAATACCTAGAGGTGGTGTGAAAAGTGAGCAGATTAAAAGCAGTTATATTGGCAGCAGGTGCAGGAACAAGAATGAAATCAAAATTACCTAAGGTAGTTCATAAAATACTTGGCAAAACAATGATAGATTATGTTATTGAAGCAGCTAAAGAAGCAGGCGCTGAAGAGATTTGTGTGGTTGTTGGACACAAAAGCGAGATTGTGAAAAAAGAAATTTCCTATGATGTAGAATTCGTGCTTCAAGAAGAACAATTAGGAACTGGTCATGCAGTTATGATGGCTAAGGATTTTGTTGGTAATGAAGGTAATGTACTTATATTATTTGGAGATACACCATTGATTACAGGAAACACATTGACTGATATGGTCAATTATCATAGTAATAATAATAATGCTGCAACACTTTTATCTACAATAGTGGAAGATCCTACTGGATATGGTAGAATCATTAGAGACGAATCAAATACTTTCATAAAGAGTATTGAACATAAAGATGCTTCAGAAAAAGAAAGAACAGTAAAAGAAATCAATTCTGGTATGTATTGTTTTAATTCCCATGAACTTAATATGGCATTAGATAATTTGACCAATGATAATTCTCAAGGGGAATATTATCTTCCAGATACATTAAAGACTATTATAGCTAAGAGATTAAGTGTGAATGCTATGATTACTAATATGCCAGAAGATATATTAGGAGTTAATTCACAGATACAATTATATGAAGCCTCTCGAATTATGCAAAAAAGGATTAATTATAAGCATATGGAAAACGGAGTCACACTAATGAATCCTACTAATACTTATATTAGCAAAGATGCTTCTATTGATTCTGATACAGTTATTTATCCTAATTGCATTATAGAAGGCAAAACTACAATAGGTAGCGATTGTATAATTGGTCCAAATTCAAAAATTGTTAATTCAAGAATTGTTAATAATGTTAATGTCGAATCTTCAACTATACTAGATAGTTTTATAGATAGTAATACTAATGTGGGACCATACGCTTATATTAGACCAAATTCTAGAATAGGTTCTAATGTCAAAATAGGCGATTTTGTAGAAATCAAAAATTCAAATATCGGAAATAATACAAAGGCAAGTCATCTGACTTATATTGGAGATGCCGATGTAGGAAGCAATGTTAATTTTGGATGTGGAACAGTTGTAGTTAATTATGATGGAGTTAATAAAAATAGAACAGTAATAGAAGATAATGCATTTATAGGATGCAATACTAATTTAGTATCTCCTGTAAAAGTCCATAACAATGCTTATACAGCTGCTGGTTCTACTATAACGAAAGACGTGCCAGAATACTCATTGGGTATAGGAAGAGCTAGACAGGTCAATATACAAGATTGGGTAAGAAAAAAACGGTAATTCATATAAGGAAATTATTTCTATATAGAAATTTTAGAAATGGTTTCCTTGTTTTAAAAATATTATAGGAGGATTCATATGACAAGTACAATAAGGAACAATGACGGCATTAAGATTTTCTCATGTAATGCTAATCCCCAATTAGCAGAGGCTATTGCAGCTGATTTAGGATTAACTTTAGGAGCAGCTGATGTTGGGCAATTTAGTGACGGCGAAACATATGTGAAGATTGACGAAATTGTTCGCGGTGTGGATTGCTACATTGTTCAGCCTACATCAAGCCCTGTAAACGACAATTTGATGGAACTGTTAATTATGATTGATGCCTTAAGAAGAGCTTCAGCAGGCAGAATAACTGCAGTGCTTCCATATTATGGTTATGCAAGACAAGATAGAAAGACAAGAGCTAGGGATCCTATCAGTGCTAGATTAATTGCTGATCTAATTCAATCAGCTGGTGCAGATAGAGCATTAGTTATGGATTTACATTGTTCTCAAATTCAAGGATTTTTTACAATACCAGTAGACCACATGTTAGGTGCTCCATTACTTGTAAAATATTATAGAGAAAAATTTGCTAATGATATGGAAAATATAGCTATGGTATCACCAGATATTGGAAGTGTTAAAAGAACTCGAGCTTTTGCAGAAAAGTTAGATATTCCTATGGCTATAATTGATAAAAGAAGACCGGAAGCAAATGTTTCGGAAGTCATGAATATTATCGGTAATATTAAAGGTAAAAAAGTAATATTGGTTGATGATATGATAGATACTGCTGGAACTATCTGTAATGCAGTGAATGCATTAAAAGAACAAGGTGCTGTTGAGGTATATGCTTGTTGTACTCATGCAGTTTTGTCAGGACCTGCGATAGAAAGAATTCAAAAATCACAGATTAAAGAATTAGTTGTACTTGACACAATTGCTCTTCCAGAAGAAAAGAAAATCGATAAAATCAAACAATTATCTGTTGCACAAATTCTAGCAGAAGCTATACATAGAATACACTGCAACAAATCAGTGTCAAAATTATTCAATTAAAAATTGACTATTGAAAGAAAATATGATAATTTGATTATGATAAAGCCCTAGTATATACTAGGGCTTTTGGTAAATAAATGAGAAAGGTGATACTATGTATATAATTGCTGGATTAGGCAACCCTGGTATGAGGTATGCGGCTACGAGACACAATGTTGGTTTTGAAGTTGTTGAAAGATTAGCCTATGAAAATAATATTAAACTAAATAAAAGAAAATTCAAAGCTGTTCTAGGCAGTGGAGTAATAGGTGATGAGAAAGTCGTGTTGGTACAACCACAGACATACATGAACCAAAGTGGCGAAAGCATTAGGGCAATAATGGATTTTTATAAATGCAGTGAAAAAGATTTGATAGTTGTATATGATGACATATGTTTTGATGTGGGCACCATAAAGATAAGGAAAAAAGGCAGTGCTGGTGGGCATAACGGCATGAAAAATATAATAAATCATCTGGGTACTAATGGTTTTGCAAGAGTAAGAGTAGGTGTAGGAGATAAATGTGCCAATTGGGATTTGAAAGATCATGTACTCAGTAAATTTAACGATAAAGACATAAAACAGATGATAGAAGAAATAAAAAGAGCTAGTGATGCGATTGAAGATATAGTAACAAAAGGTATAGATAACGCAATGAATGTATACAATGTGAAAATTAAAAAAGAATGTGAAGAATGACATTAATATATATTAGACCATAGAAGTGTATAATAGATAATTGTTTAAATTTCCCTAGATATAATATATAATAAATGGTATATAATATAATATATTACTTTTGTACATTCGTTAAAATAGGAAATTTGGATGTGATAAATTGAAAACACTAGTACAACCTTTAAGAGAATTAGAGGCTTTTAATGATGCCCTGGAAAAAATCAATAAAAAAATATCTCCAATATATTTAACTGGAGCTATAGATTCAGAAAAATGTCACCTAATGCATGCTTTAGGTGAAAACAGAAATAAATTGATAATTACGTATAACGAATTAAGGGCAAGAGAAGTATATGAAGATATGAAGTTCTTCAATGATGATAATGTATTTTTGTATCCAGCTAAAGATGTAATATTCTATAGTGCTGATGTACATAGCAATGACATTATTGAACAACGTATAAATGTAATCAAGAAATTATATGATAGCAGTGAATATACAGTAATATTATCCATAGAAGCTTTAATGGATAAATTAATCAGCAAATCTGTATTTGAAGATAGCATAATCAATAAAAAAGTTGGAGATACGATTAACCTAACTTCCATGAGTGAGAAATTGATGTTTATGGGATACGAAAGAGTCTCTCAAGTTGAAAGTAAAGGGCAATTCGCTATAAGAGGTGGAATTATTGATATTTATCCACCAACGGATAAAAATGCTTACAGAATAGAATTATGGGATGAAGAAATTGATTCCATAAGAATGATGAATATTGAAAGTCAAAGATCTATTAGTAAAATTGATTCAATCGAAATATATCCCGCACGAGAAGTTATAGTCAACAAAGAAAGAATACAAAAAGCAATAAAGAACATAAAACAAGATAGAGATACATTAATAAAATCATTTAAAGCAAATGATAAAACAGAAGAAATAGAAAGATTGAAAGATAGTGTTGATGTTTTAATAGACAAAATAAACAATCAAAAAACATTTAACGGTATAGAAGGTTATATCGAATATTTTTATGAAGATACGGTTTCTTTTTTAGAGTATTTTTCTAGAAATACGTTAATATATATTGATGAACCAACAAGGATAAATGAAAAATGGGAAAGTACCAAAAAGGAATTTAATGAAAGTATAATTAACAGGTTTGAAAAAGGCTATTTGTTGAAGGGGCAAACTGAGATTCTTAGAACGATAGATGATTTGCTATACAAAATCGAAGATTACACATGCGTTCTACTTAGCACTTTACAGCAGAAAACAGATAGATTCAATTATAAATATAACGTAAATTTTTCTGTAAAATCTATAAATCCATACCATAAAAGTATGGAGATTCTAGAGAAAGACTTGAAATATTGGAGCAATAATAGATATAGAACACTCCTTATTACGGGTTCAAAAACTCGAGCAGAAAGATTATCATATGAATTAAAAGATAGAGGAATCGATGCTTTCTATTTATCCAAACTCGATGCTGAAATTCCAAAAGGCAAAGTTGCTGTTAGCTATGGAAGCCTTCACAAAGGATTTGAATATCCGTTAATCAAATTCGTTATAATTTCCGAAACTGATTTAGTAGGTAAGAGTAAGAAAAGGAAAAAGACGAAAAAGAAAAAATTCAAAGGAAGTAAAATAGAGAGCTTCACAGAATTGAAAATAGGAGATTATGTTGTACATGAAAACTATGGAATAGGGATATTCAGAGGAACAGAAAAAATTGAGATCGATGGTGTCAGTAAAGATTATATTAAAATATCTTACAGAGACGAAGGTAATTTGTATATATCAACAAGCCAATTGGATGTTATTCAAAAATATATAGGTTCGGAAGGTAAAAAACCAAAACTAAATAAATTAGGTACGAATGAATGGAAAAAGACAAAAAACCGTGTTAAAGGTATTGTTGAAGATTTAGCAAAAGACCTGGTGGAATTATATGCTAAAAGACAAGCAAAACAGGGATACGAATTTTCTGGAGATACAGTATGGCAAAAAGAATTTGAAGAAATGTTTCCATATGAAGAAACCGATGATCAATTGATAGCGATAGAAGAAACAAAAACCGATATGGAAAGTAAAAAAATCATGGATAGACTAATATGCGGAGATGTAGGTTACGGTAAGACCGAAGTAGCTATAAGGGCTGCATTTAAGTCAGTGCAAGATGATAAACAGGTAGCTTATCTAGTACCAACGACAATATTGGCTCAACAACATTATAATAATTTCTTACAACGGATGAAAGATTTTCCTGTAAGGGTTGAGATGTTGTCTAGGTTCAAAAGTCAAAAAGAGCAAAAGAAAATAATTGAAGATACTAAAAAAGGACTAGTTGATATACTGATAGGGACACATAGATTAATATCAAAAGATGTAGTTTTCAAAAATTTAGGATTATTGATTATTGATGAGGAACAGAGATTCGGTGTATCACATAAAGAGAAAATAAAAAAGGTAAAACAGGATATAGATGTATTGACTTTAACAGCTACCCCTATACCAAGAACTCTACATATGAGTTTAATCGGTATAAGGGATATGAGTGTGCTTGAAGAGCCGCCTGAAGAAAGACATCCTATTCAGACATATGTACTCGAACATAATGATGAGCTTATTAAAGATGCTATTTATAGAGAACTTTCAAGAGGTGGCCAAATATATTATGTATACAATAGAGTAAAAAAAATAGACGAGGTTGCTGACTGGATTAGTAAAATGGTACCAGAAGCTAATGTGGCTTTTGCTCATGGACAGATGAATGAGAGAGAACTTGAAAATATCATGTTCGAGTATATCAATGGTGATATTGATATACTTGTCTGTACAACTATCATTGAAACAGGTCTTGATATTCAAAATACCAATACTATAATAATTCAAGATGCAGATAGATTGGGCTTATCTCAATTATATCAGTTAAGAGGTAGAGTTGGAAGATCTAATAGAGTTGCTTATGCCTATTTACTGTACAAAAAAGATAAAATATTACAGGAAACAGCTGAAAAAAGATTACAGGCAATAAAAGAATTCACTGAATTTGGTTCGGGATTCAAGATAGCCATGAGAGACCTTGAAATCAGAGGAGCAGGTAATCTCTTGGGGGCAAGACAACATGGGCATATGGAATCTGTAGGTTATGACTTGTATTGTAAATTGTTAGAGGAAGCAATTCATGAAGTGAGTAATGAAAAAGTCGAAGAAAATTTTGAAACTTCGGTAGAATTGAATGTCGATGCATTCATACCGTCTACTTATATAAAAGATGAAATACGAAAACTTGGTGCATATAAGAAGATTGCAAGTATTGAGAACGAAAAAGACTATTATGATGTCCAAGAAGAACTTGAAGATAGATATGGAGACTTACCAAAATCGGTTATAAATCTCTTGGATATCGCTTATATCAAAGCTATAGCTAATAAAGCGGATATAGTGAACATTGAGCAAAAGGGAGATAATATCAAGTTTGAAGCTAAAAAAGATGCTAAAATCAATCCAGACAAGATTCCTGAGATGTTAAATAAATATAGGAATCAGTTGTTTTTCACAATTAATAAAGCTCCATATTTTACTTATAAAATAAATAGAGTCGACAAAAAACAATTTTTCAGACATATTAAGAATGTGTTACAAGACATAAAAGATTTGAAGGATGCTTAGGTTTACTCTATAATGGAATTAGACATATAATTTAGGAAACGCTAAATAACATATGAGATATAAAAATTTTGGATGTTATCAATGGTTTCTATGTTAGGAGAGAGATAAATGGAAAGCACTTATGGTTATATAAGTAAATTTATTCTGCTTTTCATGTGCATCTTCTTAGTGGGTTGTAGTGTTAATAAATCAAAAGGGGAACAACTTGATGTCAACAAAGATAATGAAACATTAATTACAATTGATGATATAGACATTAAGACTGATGAGGTAATGCCGTATTTATTACAGGTTAAAATGGAGTTTGAAGAATTAGGTGGAGAAGATGTCTGGGATCATAATGATTTTAGTGGAGGGAAGAAAGCTGAAGATGTTGCTAAGTTAGGAGTATTAGATAATATTATCCGTACTAAGATATTAGTAGAAAAAGCTAATGATATGGATATAGCAATTACTGAAGATGAAAAAAAGGAAATAGAGTCTCAAGCACTGAAATATTATAATGATTTAGATGAAGCAGATATAGAAAGTTATAGTTTAACCAAAGAGAGTATTTTAAACTCATTTATTGAGTATAGGATAGCTAATAAAGTAACTTTTGAAATGACTAAAGATTATATTCCGAAAGATGAAGAATTAGAGAATAAGCTATTGGAAAATCAAGAATATGTAGCTTTGAGATCTAGTGACTTAGAAGAATTACTTATAAATATTAGAGTTAGGCATATATTGATAAAAACACATGAAAAAAACGACGATGACGAATATATACTTATATCTCCAGATATTGAAGAAAAAGCTGAAGAACAGGCTAATGAGGTATATGATAAAGCAGTTTCAGGAGAAAATTATATAAAGTTAGTAAAACAATATTCACAGGATGAAAATTCTAAAGAACAAGATGGGGAATATATTCTTCCACTAAGGTTGTTAGACGAAAAATTCCATAGTCTAAAAGATTTAGAACCTGGAGACATAAGTCAAATAATACAAAGTGATTATGGATATCATATATTCAAGATCTTAGAAAAAATATCTCCTACGAAAGAAGAAATTGAACAATTTGAAATTGAATTTAGTAATTATGAAAATCAACTAAAAGAACGGTACAAAGAACAATTGAAAAATGATGCATTTAATAAAATATATAATGAATGGGAAAATAATGTAGTTGTCGACTTGAATGAAGAATTATGGGCTAAGATGGATATTTTCGGTAATATTAATGAAAATCCAATAGGTGACAAAAAGATTGAATGAAATAAATGTTAATATCTAATAATAAGAACTAAGAGATAATCTTAGTTCTTTTTTATTAATTATTAAACATCAACAAAGCTGATATAAAAATTAACTTTATTTCAATAAATTGGTATATGGTCTTTAGTTTAAAACTGTCAAATTATGAATATTATAGTTAAATTGTTGCATACTATTATTGACAGCTTTGTGATGACTATCTAAAGGAGGTAATAATTTGAAGGCAACAGGTATTGTAAGAAGAATAGATGATCTAGGTAGGGTAGTTATACCAAAAGAAATAAGAAGAACATTAAGAATAAGAGAAGGAGACCCCTTAGAGATATTTACTGATAAAGATGGAGAAATAATACTTAAAAAGTATTCCCCTATAGGTGAACTTGGAACATTTGCGAAACAGTATGCAGAAGCTTTAGCACAAACAACTGGACATACTATATGTATATCTGATAAAGATCAAGTGATAGCTGTTTCTGGTGGATCCAAAAGAGAGTTTTTAGAGAAACAAATAAGCAAAGAGCTAGAAGAGGCAATAACAGAAAGAGAAACAATATTGGCTAACAAAGATGAGAAGAAATTTATTGACATTTTATATGATGGCGAAAATGAAGAATATATCGCTGAAGTTATAACACCAATTATATCTGAAGGTGATGCTATAGGAGCTGTTATATTCTTAAGTAAAGACAACAAAATAAAAATGGGTGAAGTTGAAACAAAATTAGCTCATTCTGCAGCAGGATTTTTAGGAAAACAAATGGAACAATAAAAAATAGGCTGGGTTAAAAAATAACTCAGTCTTATTTAATTTTACATAAATAGTAAAAGTAACTTGTATTTATGAAATTCTCTGTAAAGGATTCATTATAAAACCATATCTTTTACATAGGCATAATTTACTATCTGAAAAAGAATATATACCTAAAAACAAATTATCTATGAATTTATATATATTTTACTTTATTAAAAAATAATGTGTTTTCAATAATTAGTATTTAGTTTTAATAGTAAATTCAATCTATTAATTAAGATATAGGCCTATAAAAAATAAAAAAAACTGATAATATCAAACTAATTATAAAAAAAATTGAAAAATATTTATTTATAACTAAAATATAATATGATATAATTTGTAATATATTATCTGATTGGAATGATTGTATGACAAAAGACTACAAAAATAAAAAAAATTATTCATTTGAAGATCTCAAAAACATCATTAGCATATTAAGAAGTGAAAACGGATGTCCATGGGATAAAGTTCAAACACATGAAAGTCTTAGAAATGGTACGTTAGAAGAAGTATATGAAGTCCTAGAAGCTATAGACAATAATGATATGGAGAACCTTAAAGAAGAATTAGGTGATATGTTGCTTCAAGTGGTATTCCATTCAAAAATAGCTGAGGATAACGATACTTTTAATCTGGATGAAGTTATTAATGGAATATGTGAGAAACTTGTTAGAAGACATCCTCATGTATTTAAAGGTATGAAAGTAGAATCAACTGAAGAAGTTACTGCTAATTGGAATGAAATTAAAAAAGTTGAGAAAAATCATATTTCCTATACAGAAGATATGAGAAGAATTCCAAAAGCACTTCCTGCATTAATGAGAGCGACAAAAGTTCAAAAAAAAGCAAAAGAAGCTGGGTTTGATTTTACAGAAATCAACCAAGTAACAGCTAAGATTCATGAGGAATTAGCTGAATTGGAAGAAGCCATGAATAATGGAAATAAATGTAATATTATGGAAGAATATGGTGATTTGCTGTTTTCGATGGTTAATATTTCAAGGTTTTTAAAATTAAATACTGAATTTTCCTTGACAAATGCTACAGAAAAGTTTATAAATAGATTTGAGGGAATAGAAAACCTTGTAAAACAAAAAGGTTTAAGCATGAACGACATAACAATGACTGAATTGGACAAGTTATGGGAGCAGCTTAAAAAGAACAATAAGAATAATCGTTTAGACGATTGTTTATAAAGCTAAGATTTTCTTAGCAGCGCATATATGCGCCTTTGTTCAAAATAATATAATATTAAAGTAGAGGAGGAGTTATTATGAACAAAGCTGAATTAGTTACGGCTATGGCAGAACAAACTGAATTAAGTAAAAAAGATGCAGAGAAAGCTTTAAAATCATTTATCGATGTAGTTTCAAACGAATTAAGCAATGGGGGTAAAATTCAATTAGTTGGATTTGGTACTTTTGATGTTACTGAAAGAGCAGCAAGAGAAGGTAGAAACCCACAAACTGGTGAACCTATGCAAATAGCAGCTTCAAAAGCACCAAGATTTAAAGCTGGAAAAGCTTTAAAAGATGCTGTGAATGGTCGTTAGTTAATACCATTGAATTCTAAAAATCTGCACTTGATAGTGCAGATTTTTTTGTTGAAAAGGAAAGATCTACTTTCCCTTTTCCTTGAAATCTAATATGAGGCGTAGTCTCTTTGGTCTTTATAATTTTCAAATATAGCTTAAGGTAGGTGATATTATGAGATTAGATAAATATCTTAAAGTATCAAGATTAATTAAAAGAAGAACAGTAGCCAATGAAGCATGTGATGGTGGTAGAATCAAGATTAATGATAAAGTGGCGAAAGCAGGTGCAAAAGTATCTGTTGGTGATATAATAGAGATTCAATTCGGTAATAAGGCAGTTAAAGTAGAAGTTTTGATAGTAAAAGAAACAGTTAAAAAAGATGAAGCAAAAGATATGTTCAAATATTTATAGACCATAGGTTGTTTAGTACATTGTTAGTATCATTATGATTCCAAATGTATTCAAACAGCCTTTTTTGTTTTTTAGTCGTCCCATAAAATTTAACAGATTAGAATAAATCCTCTTATAAGTTAATATAATGAATTATATAATACACATTAAGAGGAGGGTGTCAAAATGGAAGAAAAGCATATTAACATGAATCACAGGTTAGTTATCAATGATAGAGAAAGAGTATCAATAACTGGAGTTTCAGATGTTATATCTTTCGATACAGATATCGTCATGGTTGAAACTGAAATGGGTACACTTACAATTAAAGGAGCAGAATTACACGTTAATAGATTGAACTTAGAAAAAGAAGAACTTGAGCTAGATGGGCAGATAGAAAGTTTAGAATATAATGATGGTGCTAGGTACGGATCAAAAGGTTCATTTATGTCAAAATTATTTGGTTAGGTGAGATATGAATAGTTTAGTAAGTGCTCAAGCAATCAGTTTCTTAATGTCAATACTAAATGGGCTTTTTCTAGGGTTTGTATATGATCTATTAAGAGTCTTCAGAAGAATAATTAAGCATCCTAAATGGCTTATAAATATACAGGACTTAATATTCTGGCTCTTCGGTAGCATAATTATCTTTATTGATATATTCAAAAACAATAATGGTACATTAAGAGGGTTTTTATGCATAGGTGTGTTTCTAGGACTCATATTTTACTTTTTTCTCATCTCAAAGCTCGTTATAAAGGTATTTATAAAAATCTATTCTTTCATAGCTAACATAATTAAATTTTTGTTCAAGTTAATAATTAAGCCAATTAAATTATTATTAACGCCTATTTTTTTTATAGTCAGAAAAATATATAAACTCTTGAAAAAAATGGGAAAATGGTTGATAATAAAATATAAGAAGATTACTAAAGAGATTAAAATCATATTTAAAAAGAAATAGATCATTTACTAATTGCTATGGAAAGGAATGATAGTGTACTTGAGAAGAAAAAAGAAAAAAACAAAAGCTATATTATTTGCTACATTAGTGTTGATATTATTAACTACAGTTGTTGGCATTAAGGTATCATCATTATATGTTAAGAATATCGGTTTAGAAAAACAAGAATCAAGTTTAGAAGAGCAAATAGAAGCAGAACAAGAAAAACATATTGATTTGTTAAAAGAACAAGAATACATAAAATCAGATGAATATATCGAACAATTAGGACGGGAGAAATTTGGACTAGTTAAGCCTGATGAGATTATATTCGTTAATGAAGATGAAGATTAAGGTTGTTTCTTAAGGGAAACAACTTTTTTTATTAAATAGGAAAGTTCTACTTTTTATTCTCGTTGAAAACATTAGCTATACCTCCATTCGATAATTAACTTATTAATGAGAAAATTTGTCTAAAACTTTTTTTATTTTGGATACAAGTTATGACAAACAATTTAAATCTCGTAATATATAATTAGTTCTCACCAAGGGAAATAAACAATTTTTTGCAAAGGGGAGGATAGTATATGGGGAAAACTAATACTACTATAGGACAAACCCAAATGCTGATACAAAAGAAAGAAATATTACAGAAACAAGGATTTAAAATATTGAAGTTGATATTTTTGTATGTAGTGGGTTTCATGATGGGGAGAGCAGCCATCTATAATAATATGAATCCTATGGCTGTGGCATATTTCGCAGCTGTATATACAGATAAGAAAAGTAGAATATGGATGTTCTTATCTGTAATAATAGGATTGTTTACTGCGATGCCAATAATAGATGCATTAAAATATGCACTAATTATGATACTTATAGTATCAATAAATTCCATACTAGATATTAAAGGTAAGAAACTATCGCTTATCCATGAGGGGGTGATAGCTGCAACCAGCTGTTTGATTATAACGATCACTGCTGGAATCATACAACATAATGTAGCAAATAACATTTTGATAGCATTATTAGAAGGTGCCTTTATATTTTCATTAGTACTAATATATGGTCGTGGACTCAAATATCTATTTGATGACGAAGAGAATAAAAAAGCGACTAATGAAATATTAATAAGTGAAGCCATAATAATGGGTACAGCAGTTGCTGGAATTGCAGATATTACTATATTAGGATTAGGTTTTATTGAAATATGGATATTTTCAGTTGTTCTGATTCTGGGATATAGACATGGTATCGGAACAGGTGCAATCATTGGTGTTATATCTGGAATAGTTTTAGTTCTAATGGGCAGATATGATGCTGAGATTATAGGTATATTTGGTATGGTAGGAATATTATCTGCCTTGTTTAGAGAATTAGGTAAAGTTGGTAGTATTATAGGTTTCTCTTTAGGAACTATTGGCTTATGGTACTTCATATCACCACTAAACCTAGATTTTCAGATAGTAAAAGCATTAATAGTTAGTGTGGGTATATTTGCAATATTGCCAAATGAAAAAGAACAAATATACTCAATGAAAAAAACATCTATTGAAGAAGATAAATACATAGATAAAGTCCAAGGTATCATTAGTGAAAAATTAAATAGTTTTTCTAATTCGTTCCAGAATGTAGGTAAAACTTTTGAACATATATCTGAAAGGAGAGGCAATCTAACAACCGAGGAGGTGAATAAGCTCTTAGATGATGTAGCGGAAAAAGTATGTAAGGACTGTAGTATGTGTAAGATGTGTTGGCAAAAAGAATTCTATGATACATATAGAACGGTGTTTAGTATTTTTTCCGCTGTAGAAAACAAAAATCATATAACCGAAGAGGATATTCCTGATGTGTTTATTAAGAAATGTATAAAACCTAAGGAATTCATAACAACAACGAATAGGTTATTTGAGCTCTATAAGATAAATCTAACTTGGGAAAATAAAATTGCAGAAAATAGACAACTGATTTCCCAGCAGTTTTATTCTGTATCTGATATAATCGACAAGTTAGGTAATAATTTATATAAAAATATTGAATTCAACACGGATTTAGAAACAAAAATTTCAGAGGAATTAAAGAAAGATAATATTACTGTTAAGAATGTGGTGGTTTATAAAGCTCCAAATCAAAGAATGGAAGTCAGTATGAAAATAAAATACAGTGGGAAAAAAACAAGGTGTATGAAAGATATTACTCCCGTAATTAATAAATTCACCAAGAAAAAAATGAGATTAGTGGAAGGGTGCAAATATATTAACGAGAGTAAATACTGTGAAGTGAAATTTATAGAAAGTGAGGTTTATAGAATCGCTAAAGGTGTTGCTAGAGTCAGTAAAGACTATACAGATGTATCAGGTGACAGCTATACCTTTTTGAATCTACCCAAAGGGCAGGATATTGTGGCTCTTTCTGATGGAATGGGTACAGGGCTAAAGGCCTTTAAAGAAAGCAAATCTGCTATTGAATTGTTGGAACAGCTATTAGAGGCTGGTTTTGATGGAGAAACGGCAATTAAAATGATTAACTCCATACTTGTACTAAAATCCAGTGAACAAACTTTTTCTACATTGGATATGACTTTGGTTGATAGATATACAGGTATGTGTGAATTTGTTAAGATTGGGGCTGCATCGTCATTTATTAAAACAGGAAACAAAGTAGAAGTTGTAAAATCGACGTCACTTCCATTAGGGATGTTAAATGATGTTGAAAGTGAATCAACTACTAAAAGGTTAAATAATGGCGATATGATTATAATGGTTACAGATGGTATCCTTGATAGTGAAGATGAAGAGATAGATAAAGAAAAGTGGGTTGAGGATTCACTACATAAATTGGATAGTAGAAATCCTCAAGATATGGCAGACTATATATTAGAATCTGCAAGAGAAAAGACAGGGGGCAAATTAAAAGATGATATGACAGTTCTGGTGATGAGAATCTGGGAGAAGGCAGGATAGTGTTTAAAACATTATTAAATAAAATTATTACATAAAATCATAATGGCAATAAGTCGTTAATATGGTATAATTATAGCGGAGAATAAAATAAAGTAGGTTTTTCTCCGCTATTTTGTTTGCGCTAATTGAAAAAATTATAGCATTAATATTCATATAATCCTTAGTGGAGATATGATAAGTCATCTCATAAACTCAAAAATGAATGATTTGTTTATAAGGTATTAACAAACTGTTAATATTAATATGTTTCGTAACGAAGATTTAACTTGACTATTGATTTATTTCCATAAGTCTAGTATATTAAAAGAGTCACTTATTTATGACTAAAGAAAATAAGAAGGATGTAAAATTATATGGTAGATAAGGTATTAGGCACTATATCTAAGTTTAATATGATAGATAAAGACGATAATATTATTATTGGTGTATCTGGTGGAGCTGATTCCATATGTCTATTACATTTACTGAATGATTTTAAGAATAAGTTGAATATAGATTTGAATGTTGTTCACGTTCAACATGGTATAAGAGGGAAAGATGCAGATGATGATGCCCAATTCGTCAAAGATTTTTGTGATGAAAGAGGCATTAAATGTCATGTGTATTATTTTAATGTTAAAAAGTTAGCTAAAGAAAATAAACTATCAGAAGAAGAAATGGGTAGAAAAGTAAGATATCAAGTCTTTAGTGAAGCAGTATCAGAATTTGGAGGCACTAAGGTAGCACTTGCGCACCATATCAATGATAATGCGGAAACTATAATTATAAATATGCTAAGAGGAACTGGTATCAAAGGCATTGGTGGAATTAGACCAGTTAGAGATAATATTATTAGGCCGTTGATAGAATGTACTAGAAAAGAAATAGAAAATTATTGTATTACTAATAATATTATATACAGAGATGATTATACTAATGAAATGGAGATCTATACGAGAAATAAGATTCGTCATACAGTAATTCCTTACATTGAAAATAATTTTAATCAAAACTTCATTACTAATTTGGTTAATACTGCTAATCTAGTAAGAAGTGAAGATGATTATATAGATAAGATTGTTTTGAAAGAGAAACAACAAACAGTAAAAAAATTAAATAATGAGTTTATTATTGACTTAGATAAATTTCTACAGTTGGATATTGTTATAAAAAGACGATTAGTCAGACACATAATTGGTGAAATGAGTTCATTAAAAGATATTGAATTTAAACATATCGAAGAAATAATTAAGTTAGGAGGTAAACAGGTCAGCAAAAGAATAAATTTACCAAAAGGATTAACAGCAAAAAGAACTTATGACAGTATCATAATAACCAAATTGGGAAAAAATAAAATAGATGAGTTTGAATATATTATAGGAGATTTATCAAAAATCTATATAAAAGAATTAAATAAACATTTAGATTTTCGAATTATTGAAAACAAAAATTATAATATTCCTAAAAATTTATATACGAAATGGTTTGATTATGATAAAATAAAAGATAATTTGAAGGTTAGAAGTAGGCAGAGTGGAGATGTAATCGCTATAAAAGGGATTAATGGAGCTAAAAAATTAAAAAAATATTTCATAGATTGTAAAATCCCATTAGAAAAACGAAATGAAATCCCTCTATTAGCTGATGGACATGATATTATTTGGATCATCGGTTATAGAATAAACGAAGAATATAAAATTTCTGCTTCAACCAAAAAAATATTAGAAGTAAGATACTATTAGAGGAGGATATTATGATGCATAATATAAAAACATTAATATCTGCCGATGAATTAAACGCAAGAATCAAAGAATTAGGTAAACAAATATCTGAGGACTACAAAGGTAAGGAAGTTCACTTGATTTGCGTTTTAAAGGGCGGAGTAATGTTTATGGTTGATTTATCAAAACAGATACAAGATATTCCTGTTACAATGGACTTTATGGCTCTTTCAAGCTATGGAAATGAAGTATCAAGCAGTGGGGTAGTAAAAATAGTAAAAGATCTTGATGAATCAGTTGAAGGAAAAGAATTAATAATCGTTGAAGACATTATAGATTCAGGTAGGACACTAAGTTATTTGGTACATATTCTAAAAGATAGGAAACCAAACAGTATAAGAGTATGTACATTGTTAGATAAGCCAGATAGAAGAGTGATCGATGTACAAGTTGATTACAAAGGATTTGAAATACCTGATAAATTTGTTTTAGGTTATGGACTTGATTATATGCAAAGATACCGTAATCTACCATATATCGGTACAATGGATAGTTAATATTGATTTCAAAAACAGAAATATGAATATTTTTAAGATAGGAAAGGAGGCAAGCACATGAAAAAAAATATAAAAGGATTTAGTTTTTATGCGCTTTTACTTTTAGTATTACTTATCGCAGTTGTCGTATCAAACAACAAATGGGATAATATGAAAGGTGACTACGGATATCAAGATTTTATGAAACAGATTGATGATGTTGTCAGAATCGAAATTAAGCAGAATGCGGAAATACCTACTGGTATAGTTACAGTTTATTTTGAAAATGCTGAGTATAAAAGTTTTCCAATTACTAATACTTCCAGATTCGAGGAAAAAATAGATGAATACGGAATAGAATATATTGTCAAAGATATTGTAAGGCCAAGCTGGTTTATACAAATACTTCCATCACTTATAATTCTTATTCCAGTGATTTTTTTACTGATCTTCATTATGAATCAAGCACAAGGCGGCGGTGGTGGAAACCGTGTCATGTCTTTTGGTAAAAGTAAAGCT
The DNA here is from genome assembly GCF_027923465.1 of Vallitalea longa. NCBI lineage: Bacteria > Bacillati > Bacillota > Clostridia > Lachnospirales > Vallitaleaceae > Vallitalea > Vallitalea longa. Next base: position 42,117 of record NZ_BRLB01000010.1, on the reverse strand, counting down.
AAAATGGTAGTGGACGAAAATAAAAAGGTTACATTCAAAAATGTTGCTGGACTTGAAGAAGAAAAAGAAGAATTGGAAGAGGTAGTAGAATTTCTCAAGAGTCCGCGTAAGTTCGTAGAACTTGGTGCTAGAATACCAAAAGGAGTTCTATTGGTAGGACCTCCGGGAACAGGTAAAACATTACTTGCAAAAGCTGTTGCAGGTGAGGCTGGAGTACCATTCTTCAGTATTTCAGGTTCTGATTTCGTAGAAATGTTTGTTGGTGTAGGTGCTTCTAGGGTAAGAGATTTATTCGATCAAGCAAAAAAGAATGCACCATGTATAGTTTTTATTGATGAAATTGATGCTGTCGGTAGAAAAAGAGGTGCAGGACTTGGCGGAGGCCATGATGAAAGAGAGCAGACTCTTAACCAATTACTTGTTGAAATGGATGGATTTGGAGTTAATGAAGGAGTTATCGTTATAGCTGCAACTAATAGAGCAGATATATTAGACCCTGCATTATTACGTCCAGGTAGATTTGACAGAAAAGTTGTGGTTGGACGACCTGATGTCAAAGGCCGTGAAGAAATATTGAAAGTACATGCAAAGGGAAAACCTTTATCTGATAATGTTAACCTTAATGTTATTGCTAAAACTACAGTAGGATTTACTGGTGCTGATCTTGAAAACTTATTGAATGAAGCATCAATATATGCTGCAAGAGCAAGCAAAAAGGTTATTGAACAAGAAGATATACAAAAGGCATTTATTAAAATTGGTGTAGGTACAGAGAAGAAGAGCAAGATACTGACGGAAAGAGAAAAGAAAATTACAGCATATCACGAGGCTGGTCATGCTATATTATTCCATGTATTACCTCTTGTAAGCCCTGTTCACAGTATTTCAATAATACCTACAGGTTATGCTGGTGGATATACTATGCCATTACCTGAGACAGATGATACTTATCAAAGTAAAAAAGAAATGGAACAAGACATAATTGTTTCTTTAGGTGGTAGAGCTGCTGAACAAATAATATTTGATGATATTACTACTGGTGCCTATAGTGATTTACAGAAAGTTACTCAGACAGCTAGAAATATGGTAGTCAAGTTCGGTATGAGTGATGTAATAGGACCTATTCAGTTTGGAAACGATAGTGATGAAGTATTTATTGGACGAGACTGGGGTCATACAAGAAATTATGGAGAAAACATTGCAGGATTGATTGATAGCGAAATCAAGAAAATCGTTGATAATGCTTATAACGAAGCTATAAGGTTATTAAATGAAAATCTAGAAGTTATGCATAAAACAGTAAACTTACTATTTGAAAAAGAAAAAATATCTGGTGAAGAATTCGCTGGTTTATTTGATAAAGAATATAAGAAAACAGATAAACGTGATATTGATAAAGTAGTAGTGGGACCTGTTGAAAAACCATTATTGGATAATACAAATAATGAAAATAATGAAAACGAAAATAATGAATAAGATAATAAAAAAAGATGGCAATGCGCCATCTTTTTTTATCTTGCAATATTTACCTAGCCTTGTAGATTGATATAATTAAATATTAATATCATTTACTGATTCAGATAGGATTAATTTGCGAAAATTATACTCGAATTTCATATCATGGTCTATACTTCTTTTTTTCATTTTAGCATAACGTTTTTTGGACCTTCTAGCTTGCCCAGATATATGCCTTTCCATTAATAATCTATTAATATTATCGTTTGTATATATGAAACCATTAGGATGGATAGCTGATGCTTCTTTACTTAGTGCCATAGTTGCTACACCATAGTCTCCAGTAATAATAATATCGTTTTTGTTTGTTCTATTGATTAACGCAAAATCTACAGCATCTTTTCCTTTACCAATAACTATAATATTACAATAGTCGTTCTCATATATATGGGATGAATCAATAAAAATGTCTACAGGTATGTTATACTCTTTAGCGATTTTTATGATGATATTTTTTACAGGACAAGCGTCCCCATCAACAAGTATCTTAATAATAAACCTCTCCTTAATTAAAACAATAGTTCATCAAAGTTTTTATAATAATATTATATCTCAATTTGTAACAGAAAATATTAGTATTTATGTAAAATAATTAAATTTGGTAGATGAGATAATATTATTATACAATAATATAAGATTGTTTGCTATAATATAGATGCATTAGATTTAGTTAATTTTATGAATTTTACGATAAGGTAATTAAATGAGGTAATGACATGGATTCTAATAAATTAAGTATTTCCGTAAGAGAGCTAATAGAATTTGTTTTACGGTCTGGTGACATAAAATCGGTTTTCCTAACATCAGCAAGAGCAGTTGATGGTATAAAAGCACACCAGAAGATACAAAAAAAATTCAGTAAAGAATATGAGAAGTATGAGTCAGAAATAACTGTGAAAGATAAAGTCTACATTGATGATATAGAACTTGAGATCAATGGACGTATCGATGGTATTATATTTGATGACATAATAATTATTGATGAAATAAAATCGGTAAATAAACCTATAGAAAGTATAGAAACCTATAATAAACTCCATTTGGCACAAGTGAAAATGTATGCATATATATATGGAAAACAAAATGATTTAAACGAATTGAAAGTTCAATTAACTTATGTTGAGCTTAAAAGTTATGCCATAAAACAATTTCAATTAGAATTCCAATTAAAAGAATTAGAAGAATTTTACCTGGAAGTAATAAATTCATATATAGATTTCGCAAAGAAAATTATTGAATATAACAAATTGAGAGATATAAGTATAGAAAACACTGATTTCCCTTTTGGATCATTTAGAAAAGGTCAGAGGAAATTCATGAATAGTGTTTATAAGGTCATAATGGAAGATGAAAAACTATTTGCAAGAGCGCCTACTGGAATAGGAAAAACAATGGGGACTATCTTTCCTGCAATAAAATCTTTGGATAAGAAAAAATCCAAGATATTTTATCTTACAGCTAAGACCATCGGAAGAGATGTAGCAGAAAAAGCAATCAACCTATTAGAGGATAAAGGTCTGAAATTAAAACGTGTTCTTATAACTGCAAAAGATAAAATATGTTTGAATGAAACCAAAAAATGTGATAGCAAATATTGCAAGTATGCAAAAGGACATTTTGACAGGATAAATGAAGCTATCAGCGAACTATTAACAGCTACTGACAATTATGACAGGGAAACAATCATTAAGTATGCAAAAAAATATCAGGTATGCCCTTATGAACTTACATTGGATTTAACACTTTTCAGTGATTGTATAATATGCGACTACAATTATGCTTTTGATCCTAGTGCAGTCCTTAAGAGGTTCTTTACTGAAGGTAACGGAAGATATATATTTTTAATAGATGAAGCACATAATCTAGTTGATAGAGCAAGAGAAATGTACTCTGCCAACATGTTGAAAAAGCCTATTCTAAGCCTTAGAAGAAAAATAAAGGATATAGATAAAAACCTGTATAGATATTTAGGTAGACTTAACAGTTTTATGATTGAGAAGAGACATGAATGTGAGGCTTCAGGAGATTTTATAGTTGATGAATATTATTCTGAAGAATTTGTTGATATACTTAGAGGTATCCTGCATAGGACAGAAAAAATATTTCCCAATCTAGTGGAATGGGAACATATGGATGAATTATTGGATTTCTATTTTGATAGTTATGATTTTGTAAAAAAAGCTGAGCTTTATGATGATAGATATATAACCTATTATGAAAAAATTCAAGATGATGTTAAAATGAAACTTTTTTGCTTGGATCCTTCAGGTAATTTGAGAGATTACATGAATAATTCCAAATCATCTGTGCTTTTTTCTGCTACCTTGACCCCAATGGACTATTTTGTAAAAATACTTGGTGGCAATGAAAACAATTACGGCTTGACATTACAGTCACCATTTGAACAAAAAAATCTATGCTTATTAATAAATAATAACATATCTACAAAATATAAGAACAGGGACAAGACCTACATTAATGTTGTGGAGACTATATATAACACTATAAAAGGGAAAAAAGGCAACTATATAGTGTTTTTCCCATCATATAAGTATATGAATGATGTCTATGATATCTATGTGGATATAATAGAAGATGAAGACATAAAAGTTATAAAACAAGAAAGGGGACTTAGTGAAACAGAAAAAGAAGATTTTTTAGAAGAATTTCATAATGACAGAGAAAATTCATTTGCTGCTTTTGCTGTACTAGGCGGAATGTTTGGGGAAGGTATAGATCTAACAGGTGAGAAGCTTAGCGGTGCAGTTATTGTAGGGGTTGGGTTACCTTCAATATGCAATGAAAGGAATCTCATAAAAGAGTATTTTGATAAAAAATCGCATAATGGTTTTGAATATGCTTACATGTATCCTGGAATGAATAAAGTAATGCAAGCAGCAGGAAGGGTAATTAGAACTAGTAGAGATGTGGGTGTCGTGGTTCTAATTGATGAGAGATTCGGTGGTAATTATTATAAAAGAATTTTTCCATACGAATGGAATCATGCCAAGTATCTGACTAATGATTTATTAAAAAATAGAGTTGATGATTTTTGGCGAAATCAAAGTAAATAAACTTGCCTGATAATATTGTTGGTAAGTTTATATATATGAAAGGATGGGGTATTATATGAAAAAAGTAGCATTGATTTTTACAGGGGGAACAATATCTATGATGGTAGATGAAAGGTTGAAAGCCGCTATACCGGCACTATCAGATAAGGATATAATATCAAAAGTATCAGGTATAGAAAAAATGGCACAGATTGAAGTTATTCATTATGGAGCTTATCCCGGACCTCATATTGTTCCAAATATGATGTTAGATATTGCAAGAGTCACTAAAGAACTTCTTGATAGAGAAGATATAGCAGGTGTAGTAATAACACATGGTACAGATACACTTGAAGAAACAGCATATTTTCTTGACCTCGTTATTGATTCAGAAAAGCCAGTTGTCATAACAGGTTCCATGCGTAATGGTTCCGAACTTGGATATGATGGTCCTGCCAATCTGGCAGCTTCTATATGTACTGTTTGCTCACAAGAGTCAAAGAATAAAGGTGTATTAGTAGTTATGAATAATCAAGTTAATGCAGCTGATGAAGTGACGAAGACCCACACATTAAGTCTTGATACATTTCAAAGTATGGATTTCGGTCCTCTTGGCATTGTAGATTCAGATCAAGTCATTTATTATAGAGACAGAAAGAAAGCTTCTAAAATTGTGACTGATACCATAGAAAACAAAGTTGCACTTGTAAAAGCGGTAGCTGGACTCGGTTCAGAATTCATTAACTATCTGGTTGATAATAATTATGGAGGTATTGTTATTGAAGCTCTAGGAAGGGGTAATGTACCACCTGCTATGTTAGAGGGTATTAAAAGAGCTATTGACTTAGATATTCCTATAGTCATAGTATCGAGATGTGCAAAAGGAAGAGTACTTGATTCATATGGATACAAAGGTGGAGGAAGACAATTAAGAGATATGGGGGTTATTTTAGGCGATAATCTATCAGGACAAAAAGCAAGAATCAAATTGATGATTGTGCTTGGAATAACTAAAGATGTAGGAGAGGTTAGGCAGATATTCGAAAAAGATTTATACAAAAAAATATAGGAAAAATGTTATAAAATGGGGGGGTGCAAAAACTAGCTATATTAGTTTGAACTTTTTGTATATAATTAGAAGGTATGTAAAGTAATAAAAATATTAGTTGTATAATACTGCTAATAAAAAAAGTCAAATTATTGAAAGTTTATGCACACTTATTCGCGGGTTAATGCTATAATTATTATTGTAAAACCCCCCAATACAATATATATAAATAATAAAGTTTTTGCTACACCCCATAAGAACAAATACCTTCTCCTTAAAGGGAAAGACAGCCGATCGGTAGGCTGTCTTTTTATTGTTTAAGAAAACAAATGGTAGATTCTATTTATTTACATTATGAGTGATTTCTCTGTTGAATTGAAAGATTCCAATTCTATTTTTTTAGAATAAATATTCAAAAGTAATATGTTCAATGATGATTTCCAATCCCAATATCTTATACTATCTTTCTCATGGATTATTAACTCAACTTTCCCGTTTCAATATTTTATGCTGGTCTGTGAAATAATTAATTTCATTTGGGAAGAATATAGACAACTTAATTTACTATTTTCTGGATTTATTACAAAGAGGAATGTGAATAAAGGGTTAAGTAGATATATAAAACTTGTATAACTTATATTATAAGTGAATATAGTGTATTGAGGTGATATTATAGTGAGAACATATTATAAGAGTTGTTTTATGAAAAGAAATAATTTTATAAAATTAATATTAAATGCAAATAATAAAAAAGTGATTGAGATCGGAAATGATATAAAGAATAATGTGGTAGTATACATTAACACAGATGTTTTTCCTTCAAAAAAAGAAGCTATAACAAGATATAGTAATAGAATTGACCATCTATATAATTGGGGATATGATATTGTAGAAGAGTGATTCTATCAGATTGATAAGGAGGTTATTTTATTTTTATGTTACATAAAACTTATGAAAAACTTTCTAAAGCACAGAAATTATTGATTTATATTGATTATAATAAACCAATATTAGATGAAAGAGCACTCTTTAGTGACGGTACCAAGGAATATAGAGAACCTTCGGAACCAAATGTCAATGAAACTGTAAAAGTAAGATTAAGAACCAAAAGAGATAATGTTGATAAAACTTTTCTTATATATGAAGATAATAAGATAGAATTACAAAAAGAAAAATCAGATGAATTATTTGATTATTATATTGGTGAGATTATACTTCGAGATAAAATTATAGAATATTATTTTGAAATAAATATTGGTGACTTTAATTGCTATTATAATAAAAAAGGTATTAGTCGTGAACCTAATCACCATTATAATTATAGAATATCACCGGGTTTTAAAACACCAGATTGGGCTAAGGGTGCAGTATTTTATCAGATATTCGTTGATAGATTTTATAATGGTGATGAAAGTAATGATGTTGTTGACGACGAATATCTATATGTTGAAAAACTAACAAGGAAGATTAATGATTGGAAACAATATCCAGATGCCGATAGTGTCAGAGATTTCTATGGCGGTGATATCAAAGGTATCATAGAAAAGCTAGACTATCTAAATGACCTTGGTATTGATGTAATATATCTGAATCCTATTTTTGTTTCTCCATCTAATCATAAATATGATACTCAAGACTATGACTATGTTGATCCTCATTTTGGTGTCATAGTCAATGATGGTGGAGACGTTCTAGATAGCAGTAATCCATATAATGAATACGCAACCAAATATATAATAAGAACTACGAATAAAGAAAACCTTGAAGCAAGTAATAAGTTATTGATAGAATTGATTAATGAAGTTCATTCCAGAGGTATGAGAATTATACTTGATGGAGTATTCAATCATTGCGGTTCCTTCAACAAGTGGCTTGATAGAGAAAACATATATAAAAATCAAGATGAATATGATATTGGAGCATATGAATCAAAAGACAGTCCATACAATAATTTTTTCCATTTCCATAGTAAATGTGAATGGCCCAATAATACTAATTATGATGGTTGGTGGGGTTATGAGACATTGCCAAAACTTAATTATGAAGGTTCAGAAAAACTATATGACTATATAATGGATATAGGTAAGAAATGGATTAGTCCTCCTTTCAATGCAGATGGTTGGAGATTGGATGTTGCGGCTGATCTTGGATATTCCAAAGATTTTAATCATAGATTCTGGAGAGACTTCAGAAAAGCAGTTAAATCCGCCAAAGAAGATGCGATCATTTTAGCTGAGCATTATGATGATTATAAGGATTGGCTGTTAGGTGACCAATGGGATACAATAATGAATTATGATGCTTTTATGGAGCCTGTTACTTGGTTTTTGACTGGACTTGAAAAACATAGTGATGAATATAAAGAAGAATTGCTTAATAACGATAGAGCTTTCTTTGATGTCATGACTCATAATATGAGAAGTTTCTTAACCAGTTCACTTCTCACAGCTATGAATGAACTATCTAACCATGATCATTCAAGGTTCTTGACGAGAACTAATCATAAGATAGGCAGAACCAATAATGTAGGACCTGAAAAAGCAAATGAAAATGTTAATAAAGGTATCATGAAAGAAGCAGTGGTAATTCAAATGACTTGGCAAGGAGCACCTACTATATACTATGGAGATGAGGCAGGTCAATGTGGATGGACAGATCCTGATAATAGGAGAACTTATCCATGGGGGAACGAGGATGAGGAATTAATACGGTTCCATAAAGAAGTAATTAGAATTCACAAAAAATATACTGCTCTAAGAACAGGTTGTCTAAAATATCTCCATAGTGAATGGGGAATTATCAGTTATGGAAGATGGAATGATTCGGAGAAGTTAGTAATAGCAGTTAATAATAATAACGAAAATAAGACTTTCAATATTCCTGTATGGGAAATAGGTGTTACGGATTCTTGTGAAATGAAACAGATTATTTTAACTACACAAGAAGATATCACTACAGAAGCCAAAACATTTCAAGTAAATCAAGGCAAAATAGAATTAACATTACCAATGTATAGTGCTATAATTATATCAGGTTAAAAAAGATATCGAGAATCAGGAAAGTAGTTTTTTACATACTCTCCTGATTTTTATTGATTATGCATTGATCAATTAAATAATATTACATGTAGCATATATAGAGGTAGGAGGATATAAAAATGAATACGATATTAATGGTTGAAGATGATTTTTCTCTGGGGATGGGAATTAAATTCGCTCTAGAAAAAGAAAATTATAAAGTAATACATGCAAAGACTAAAACAGAAGCAGAAAAAGCAATTTTGGAAGATAGATTCAACCTAGCAATATTAGATATAACATTGCCAGATGGAAATGGTTATGAGTTATTTTCTGATATCCAAAAAGTACAAGACATACCTGTAATTTTTCTTACTGCATTAGATGAAGAAGTCAATATAGTAACAGGATTAGATATGGGAGCAGATGATTACATAACTAAACCATTCAAGCTGAGAGAGCTTATTTCAAGAATAAATGCAGTACTTAGGAGAACTTCCAATAAAGAGAATAATGATACCATTACATCTGATGAAATAGTAATACATCCAGATAAAATGAAAGTATATAAGAATGCAAAAGAAATTGATGTAACCAAATCAGAATACAAACTACTACATTATTTTATGAACAATGGACTGCAGATATTGACTAAAGAACAATTATTGGAACATCTATGGGATATAGAAGGCAATTACATAGACCAAAACACTCTTGCTGTATATATGAGAAGACTTAGATCCAAGATTGAGGACAATCCTTCAAAACCAGAATATATACAGACGGTCAGAGGCGTAGGATATATCTGGAATAAAAAAGTATTATAAATATGGAGTGGAAAATAAATGATAAAATATATTAAAAAAGAACCTTATATATATAAAAGAACGAAGCTATCATTGATTATGATGATAGCTATAATTATTATGTTCTACCTAGTCAGCAGTAATATGGTTAAACAATTGCATAAGCAGAAAGTAATAGATGACTATAATCTCATAGGAGGATTGATAGAGGTTATTCCAGATGAAGAACAAGAAATAGTCAGTATCTTTTTGGAAGAGAACAGCAATCAGTATGTTTCCACTGGAAAGAATATTTTAAGTAAATATGGATACACAGAAAATATGAATATGAGTTACAGTAAATATTTTTACGATACAGTGAAAAAAAATATGGTAATGAATATTATTATACTTTTGTTTATTTTTATAATTCTTCTTATCTTTTTTATAAAAAGTATCATATACATAATGAAAAAGATAGAATTATTCTCTAGAGGGATAGATAAAGTAATGGATGGGGACTATTCCATACATCTGTCAACTGACAATGAAGGTATAGTTGATAGGATAGGGCATCAATTCAATCTAATGTCAAAAAGGCTATCGTTAAGCATAGAGGAAATAAAAAAGGGAAGAGAGCAGATAAAATCCATAGTGACAGATATATCCCATCAATTCAAGACACCGCTTTCTTCAATTAAACTATTTAATTCTTTGATGATAGAAGATGAGGTAGACAGAGAAAATGAATTAAAGTTTTTAGAGAGAACAAGAGAAGAGGTCAACAAGTTAGAATGGTTAGTGAAATCTCTTGTACAGATATCCAGATTAGAAGCAGGAATGATTCAGCTCAATAAACAAAAAAGTGATATCAAAAAAACCATCTTAGATGCTGTAAATGGCATATATCTATCTGCCAGCGAAAAAGATATTAATATCAACATAGAAAATCTGATTAGCATAGATATTAATCATGATAGGAAATGGACAAAAGAGGCAATTTTCAATCTGCTGGAAAATGGTGTCAAATATACTAGAGAAGGTGGAAGTATAAACATTGCCATGGAAAAGCTAGAAACTTCAATAAAAATAGTGATAAAAGACACAGGAATAGGAATACCCAAAAAAGAGCAATTCAAAGTTTTCAATAGATTCTACAGAGGCGAGTCAAGTGAAGTTCAAAAGAAAGAGGGCTCTGGTGTAGGATTATATCTAACCAAAAGAATAATTGAAGACCAAGGGGGTACGATAGCAGTACGTTCAACAGAAGGCAGGGGTACAACATTCACCGTATTATTCTTCCTTACAGATTTGTAAGATAAAATGAAATAAAAATGTAAGCTTAGCCATATATAATTATCTCATAAAGTTAATTGAGTGCTTACATAATCAAAACAATAAAAAATAAACAGTTATAGAATAATTAATTTATGGAGGAATATGTGATGAATGTACTAGAGACAAAGAATCTTCAAAAAATCTATGGTAAACAGGATAATATCGTAAAGGCGGTTAATAACATTGATTTAACAGTGAAAGAAAAAGAATTTGTAGCAATAGTAGGAACATCAGGTTCTGGAAAAAGCACACTTCTTCATTTGCTGGGAGGACTAGACAAACCGACAGATGGTAAAGTATATATTGAAAATAAAGATATATATTCAATGAAAAAAGAACAGTTAGCAATATTCAGAAGAAGAAAGATAGGATTTGTTTTTCAATTTTTCAATTTGGTACCTGTTTTGAATGCTTATGAAAACATAACATTACCTACAGAACTAGATGGTAAAAAAGTAGATAAACAGTACGTAGATGATTTAATGAATACTCTAAATATATATAGCAGAAAAGAACATCTACCAAGTGCATTGTCAGGAGGACAGCAGCAAAGAGTCGCTATAGCAAGAGCGTTGGCATCAAAACCTTCAATCATCTTAGCTGATGAACCAACAGGAAATCTTGATTCACGAACAAGTGAAGAGGTCCTTGGATTATTGAAATTATCTGTGAAAAAATATCACCAGACTCTAGTAATGATAACACATGATGATTACATAGCTCAGATGGCAGATAGAATCATAAGGATCGAAGATGGGAAAATAACAGAAGGGGGTAGATAGATATGAACATGATGATTAAATTAGCAAGTAAATACGGAAAAGCATCTAAATGTAAATCAAGATTGATATTATTGGCTATCATATTATCTACCTGTTTAATAACTACTATAGCTACTTTTGCAATAAGCATGAATCAAATGAATTATAATAACATAATAAATTCCTATGGAAAAGCAGAGGCTAGGATAATTAATGTTGATGATAAACAGATTGATATTTTAAAACACCATGTTGAATTAGAACAAGTTGGGATAAATTCAAGTTTAGCTGATGTGGAAGATACTTATAATTATAATTTATCTCTAGAGTATGTAGATGATCAAGCAGCAGATTTATTATCATATGATGTCATTGAGGGTAGATTACCTGAAAAAGCAAATGAAATTGCTGTTTTTGGTTCAGTACTTGAGAAATATGAAGTACCTGTAGCTATAGGAAGCAAATTGAATTTGAAATACCATACAGGTGATGAAAATCTATACTATGAAGATAGTAAAAAATTCACAGTTACTGGAATACTTAGAGAAAATAGCATGTTACTAGAAAGTAAAGTAGGTATTGGTCTAGTATCACAGGAATTCATGAGTAAGATGGATTCTAGACTAGTACATAAAAATGTAGCAATAAAATTAGAAGACAGTAAAGATGTTCATAATAGAATATTTAGGATAGCAAATGAACTTAATATTGATGGTGCTGATATTTATTTCAATAGCATGTTATTAGATGGAAGGCAAAAAAGTAGTACTAAAATTATACCTTTTGTAATATTAGGGATTCTTGTTATCATAGCGACTATAATTGTCATTTATAATATTTATTATATTTCTGTAGTGGAAAAGATACAACAGATTGGTATGCTAAGTTCAATAGGTACTTCTCCTAAGCAGTTGAAAAAAATGATTGTATATGAAGGAATACTATCATCTGTAAAAGGTATCCCTCTTGGTATATTACTTGGATATCTTATTAGTAAAGTATTGGTTCCTATGATACCTTTTAGTGACAGTGTAGAAATGGTATTTTCACCATATATTATAATCTTATCCGCGGCAGTCTCTTTGTTCACGATAGTGATAGCATTAATGAAACCAAGTAAAATAGCGGCTAGAATATCACCTATAGAAGCTCTTAGATACTCCGGTGTTGCTACTACTGGTAAAAAAACTATCAAAAGGACTAAGAACAGCAGATTAGGTGCTGTAGGCAAAATGGCTTATCTGAATCTATGGAGGAACAAAAAACGTACAATAATGACGATTCTATCTCTAACAATGAGTGGAATGTTATTCATAACATTTACATCTATTTTCAATAGTATGAGAGTTGATAATCTTACTAAAGATTATGTAGCAGGAGACTTTGATATCGTCAATACTTCATATGAAGTTGATAATAGTGATGATATTAATTCCATAATAGATGAATTAACTGATATGGAAGAAGTAGAAAGTATAGAAAAATCAAGACATACTGTAGTAACAATGGAATATGATGAAGAAAAGATGGAACAACATAAATTAAAGTATGTTTATGATGATGGAAGAATCAATTGTGATATATATGGATATGAAGTTGCTACCTTGGACAAATTGAAAGACAACATTCTAGAAGGTGCATTAGATATAGAGAAAATGAATAATGATAGATATGTGATTTATTATGGGGATAAAGGTGAAGATAGTTATGAAATCGGGGATAAAGTTAAATTTAATGTACAAAGGGATGAAGATTCTACTTATACTGAAGAATTCACCATATTAGCAAAAACCGATACACTACCTATAGGAAATGATAGGCAAAATGGAGGACCTACTTTTATTGCCTATGAGAAGATTGTATCCAAGTATCTCAATGAAGATAACTATAAAAAAATAGCTGTTGATGTTAATAAAAATATGTATGATGAAGCAAAAGAAAAGATAGAAAGTATACAAGAAAAGTATGAAGATATTGATATAACTGAATATGAAACTCTTTATAATGAACATCATTCACAGAAAAGTTCAATAGAGCTTATCGGTATGGTCCTTGTTGTTGTAATAGCATTTATTGGCTTACTTAATTTAATCAATACCATGGTTACTAGTATTTTGACTAGAAAGAAAGAATTAGGAATGTTACAGGCTATTGGTTTATCAGATAAACAGTTGAATCTAATGTTACAAGTAGAAGGTATGTACTATGCTTTAATCAGTGGTCTTCTATCAACGGTCATTGGATCACGTATTGCAAAATCATGTTTTGATATATTCAGTAGAGAAGCTACATATGCTAGATGGCAGAGTCCAGTAAAAGAAATATTAATAATGATAGCTGTTTTAGTAATTGTTCAATATGTAGTAACTTATTTTATAACTAAGTTACTCAATAAAGAGTCTATAATTGATAGAATAATTCGTGTTTAAAAATAAATATATATTATTGATTTAATATTCAATTAAGCAAAGAAGAGTATCAATAATTTGATAGACAAAGATATTGCCTATAATAAAAATAAAGATGAAAAAAGTAAAACTTTCTTATTTTATCAAGAATATTGAAATTTACACGATTGTAGGGGATTTTTTCATGAGATAATAAAAAAAATTAAATAAATTTTAAAATACCCCTTGATTTTTTTCTGAAATGGTATATGATTATATAGAACCTTGCATTATAAGTAAAGAATTATCAAATTAATAAACGAGAATTATCTAATTAGATTTATAAATAGAATTCGAATTTTTATTGATGAATTATTTACAAGTGATATAAGGAAAAATAAAAATTCGGAGGTATGTAAATTATGACAGGTACAGTAAAATGGTTTAACTCAGACAAAGGTTTTGGTTTTATTTCAACAGATGAAGGAAATGACGTATTCGCTCATTACTCACAAATTCAAAAAGACGGATTCAAAACTTTAGAAGAAGGCGAAAAAGTTTCTTTTGACGTTGTTGAAGGAACTAAAGGTCCTCAAGCTGAAAATATCGTAAGTTTATAATTATAAAAAATAGGCCTAAGATTTTATCTTGGGTCTTTTTTATTGCAATGATTAGTGCTATAATATTTGGGTACATATTTTGGAGAGATGTCCGAGTGGCTTAAGGTGGTGGTCTCGAAAACCGCTGTGCGGCACAACCGCACCATGGGTTCAAATCCCATTCTCTCCGTTTTGTAAAAGAAGTCAGTGTTTATGTATAATTAGAGGTCTTATAATGATAATTCATTGTGAGACCTTTTCACTTTTAGTTTGTTCCGTTGGACTAATATCCAGTGGTCTATGAACGTTGAACCTCTATGTTAAAGGTAAGAACTTATGATTCTATTAATTTCAATGAAACTTTTTTCAATAGATTTACTAGTATCAATTATGTATTCATCATCAAAAGGATTCACATCTAGCTTTTTATAGTGTTCAATCACATGTTCAATTGATTTAAAAGATTGATGTGGTAAGGGATTTTTAATTCTTTCCTCGTGTCTTCTTTTCCATTCATCTTCATCACTGCAATCAGTAAAAAATTTTATAACTTTATTATCCTTAAAATTTAGTCTTCCAAAAAACCATTTTGCTTTGTTTCTATCACCAAGAGCAATGTCTAAGATAAAGTCAGTATTTAAATCAAGATTTGTCTGGATTATTTTGTATAAAATGTTATAACAGACCTCGTTATTAATACTTGCTTTATCTATGTTTTTGCTACTTTTCAATGCGTCTACAACATCATCTTTACAAAAAACAGGAATTGACAACTTTTTGGCTAACATATTTGCTAATGTTGATTTACCAGTTGCCGCCTTACCTCTGAAAATATATACAGTTCCCATTATTAATGATCCTCCCATTAGATTGAAATATTAAGTGACAAAAGATAACTTCTGTAAATGAATAAGCTTATTTTATCTAAGAAAAAATTTTCCTATTTAGTACCAAATACAATTATACCATAATTAAATCAAAATCATAAAAAAAGACTGGTGTTACCCAGTCTTTAAATACCCTTTGCTTTTTTTACACCTGCCAACTTTCCCTCGTAGTGGTATTTAACGGTGCGTATAACCGTAAAATGTAGTGTTATACTGGTTATATTATTATTCAAAGGGGGAGAAACTGTTATACAAATTCTAAGACACCATTATTCCCGTTCTAATAGTGTTTGCCCTGTTTCATTAAGCTGATCAACAATTTCACCTATAACAAGTATAAGAAATACATTTTCTTTTGTCAAGCATATAATCCTTATTATTTGAAAAAATAAAGAGTAGAATCACTTGTTGAAATTATCAGATATATGTAATTTATAAACATGGAAAACGGGGTGATTAAATGAGTGATTTATTGAAAATAGTTGGAGATAGAATAAGGCATTTTAGGACAATTAAAAATTTAAGCCAAGAACAATTAGCCCTTTTAGCGAATGTGGATACTTCTCATATAGGCAGAATTGAAAGAGGTACAAGCAACTCTTCCATTGAAATGATAGACAAAATCATTACTGCTATGGGGGTAAGTTTAGAAGATTTTTTTAAACAAACACAGCATTCAGATTGTAGGGATGATGAACTATTGTCAACTATAAATGCTAAATTAATAATGATGAATTCGGATGAAAAAGAATGCATATTGGAACTTATTAATGCAGTTTACAAGTTAACGAAAAAAGAATAAGTATTATCACTCATATAATTTGTATATGTTTATTAGAAATCAAATGAGATATAATGAAAGAGGATTGGGACATTTTCCTAGTCCTTTTGCTGTTTGTTAATTAACAGACAAAAATCACTTATTGACACCTGGTATTATTGTGATGAAATACATAACAAAAGTATGATATTATTAATGGTAGAATGTAGATAATAAATAAATATGATTTTGACATAATTCTTATAGGAGGTTTATTTAATGATTTCTATTACAAAAACAGGTATTTTAAGAGTTTATGATAGTGAAAAAATGTTAGTAGAGACTTTTGGAAAAAATAGTGTACGTGTTAGAGTTACTAAATTGGATAAATTTACAAATGAAAACTGGGCATTGATTCCTCAAGAAGAAATTATTCCTGAGATAGAGTTAACTTATAGCAAAAAACAAGAAAATGAGCAAAAGGTTAATTCTGAAGAAAAAATTGAAACTGATGGAGCAGTCCTAGTTAATGGAAACATCAAAGTTATAATCAATAATGCTGGTAAATTAATTATTAAGAATAATCAAGACAAGATATTACTTACGGAATTTGAAAGCAACAGACATACTAGTTTAAAGATACAGTCAAGACAATTAAAAGGTCTTAGAGGTGGAAATTTCTCTGCAAGTCTAAAATTCGATTCTGACCCAAATGAGAAAATATATGGTATGGGGCAGTATCAAAATGGTATATTTAATTTAAAAGGTTGCGTATTGGAGATGGCTCAAAGAAACTCTCAGGCATCTGTACCATTCATGTATTCAAGTTTAAATTATGGATTTCTTTGGAACAACCCTTCAGTTGGTAGAGTGTCTTTTGGCACAAACATAACAGAGTGGGAAGCTTCAAGTACTAAACAAATTGATTTTTGGATTACTGCTGGAGATAATCCGTCGAAGATTATTGAAACATATATGTCAGTAACAGGAAAACCACCGGTTATGCCAGAGCATGGATTAGGATTCTGGCAGTCGAAGCTAAGATATCAAACACAAGATGAATTGTTAACAGTTGCTAGAGAATATAAAAAGCGAGGAATTCCTCTTGATGTAATCGTTGCCGATTTTTTTCATTGGACATTGGAAGGAACCTGGGCATTTGATGCTGAATATTGGCCAGATCCAGCTGCAATGGTAAAAGAACTGACAGAAATGGGTACTAAGCTAATGGTATCAATTTGGCCAACAGTTTCTATTTATTCACCATATTACAAAGAAATGAAGGATAAGGGTTATCTAGTTAGAAGTGAAAACGGGGTTAAAATCAATATGCTTATGATTGACCCAACGTCATTTGTAGATGTTACCAACCCAGATGCAAGAAATTATATGTGGCAAAAAGCTAAGGACAATTATGTTAAATATGGTATTACAGATTTTTGGCTTGATGTTGCCGAACCTGAATTTACAAGTTGTGATTTTGAAAATTACAGGTACCATAAAGGTTCTTGTTCAGAAGTGGGAAATGTTTATCCAGTTATGTATACCAAAACATTTTATGAGGGATTGAAACAAGAAGGTGTAGATGCGGTAAATTTAGTTAGATGTGCATGGGCTGGTAGTCAGAAATACGGAGCATTGGTTTGGTCTGGTGACATTCCATCTACATTTGAGTCATTAAAAACCCAAATCGTATGTGGTTTGCAGATGGCGATTGCCGGTATTCCATGGTGGACAACGGATATTGGTGGATTTCATGATGGTGTTGTGGATGATTCTGATTTTCAAGAGCTGCTTATTAGATGGTTTCAATATGGAACATTCTGTCCTGTTATGCGTTTGCACGGTAATCGTTTGCCACTGAAAGCACCTATGAGTAAGGTCGGAGGTGGAAGATGTGGTAGTGGTGCAGATAATGAAATTTGGTCATTTGGAGATAAGAACTACCATATAATGAAACACTTTATTGAAATACGAAATAAATTGAAACCTTATATACGCAAGCTAATGGATGATTCACATAAGAAAGGGACACCAATAATACGTCCTTTGTTCTACGAATTTCCAGATGATACAGACGTATGGGATATCAATGATGAATATATGTTTGGGGAAGATATACTAGTGGCACCTGTAGTAGAACTAGGTATGGAAAAAAGAAATGTTTATCTTCCTAATGGAACGTCATGGATTGATGTAAATAGCGGTAAAAAGTATGATGGAGGACAAAGTGTTGAATGTTTAACACCTATTGATGTGATACCTTTATTTGTAAGAGAAAGCCAAGATAAATTAATTGAATGCTTGATTTGATGATAATTAGATAGCATTATAGGAGCTGTTCTAAGATGGATGATAAATAATTAACTAGGATTCCTATTATCAAAGAAAAAACTCCCTTATTGAATCTTATTGAAGGAGTTTTTTCTTTTAATCAATGAAGTACTAATTTAGTTTACTTGAAACTATAACTAGTCATGACCTATTTATGTTTTCAATTTATTTTGTTGTCGTAGCTAGATTATTTTCATTACATAAGTTATAGACATTAAGAAACTTGAGTCTTGTTTCCATGGCACTATAAGAAACGTCGAATTTATTGGCAAGATATAATATGCTTCTATTAAGATTTTTTCTAATAGATATATAGGGCATCAGAATTTCACCAGCCACTACATCTGCTTCCAAATCTAATATACGATACTCACTTTCGGTTAATGAGCCAATATCATATGAAGTATAGTGATTCATGATTATGTGTCCTATTTCATGAGCTATAGTAAATTTACATCGTTGTTTTTTAATACCTTGAGCGTTATCAATTACAATACAATAGCTCTTGTTTTTAGTATTATAGAATGTATAACCTTCTTCTCCATACAAATTATCAATTTCGAATCTCCAATTCATAAGGTATACGATTTTTATAGGATCAATAGGATAAGATTTTATATTAAGACTATTAATAAAAGTTCGTCCTACTAATTTGGCATGTTCATATCTTGGTTTCTTAGGTACATTCACTATAACGATTCCTCCTTATGGGAATGATTACTCGTCCTCCAAAAAAGCTTTCATTAGCTTAACCATCTTAGCTCTTGCTTCTGGTGTTAATTCTTTTGTAGCACGTCTTAATACTTTTACACCTTCAGGAAATTCCTCTTCAAGATAATCCATTGTGTTTTCATTACCACTTACAAGATAATCTATCGTAACACCAAAAAAATCAGCTATCTGCTTTAATGTCTCAGGATTAGGTCTTCTGTCATCTCTTTCATATCCTGAAATTGTTGTTACTGCTATATTTAATGCATTGGCCAAATCACGCTGATATAAGCCTCTTTCATTTCTTAGATACTTAATTTTTTCTCCTAAAGTCATAATTTCCCTCCTGACATAATGTTGAATAAACATTCGTACAAATAAAATTGTTAGTATTTAATTTATATAATTATTATAATGCACGATATGAGTCATGTCAATTCACAGAGGATATAATTGTCGATAAATTTGAAATAATTTAATGTTAAGTATTGACAAAACATGAAAAATGAGTAATATTAATAGTATAGTGCAAACGGTTGCTCGAATAAATTATGTGTAGTTGTTTTTACTATTATTATTTTACTTAAACGATTAAGTAAAAAAGCAGAAGTGATATATCTGTTAAGTAGATAATTTAACTAATTATGTGTTTAGCAGTTAATCAATAAATTAAAACTTAGGCGGTGGTATATGAATTGGGATAAAGAAACTTATTCTATAATTTATATGGGTTTTAGGAGATTAATGAAAATTAGGAGGAAAGTCTAATGAAAAAAGTAACTAAGTGTTTATCTTTACTATTAACATTTGTTGTTGTAATGGGTTTGTTTACTGGGTGTGGTAGCAAAGATAAGAAAGAAGATACTACTACTAATATAACTGATGGAAAAGAAGATGGGAACTCATCATCTAAAGATAGCTCTGATAATGGAATAAATGCATCAATTACTGTTCAAGTTGAAAAAGATTGGGTTTTCTACTATCGGGAAGCAGCTGATAGAGTACTTGCTAAGAATCCAAATGCAAAGATTGATTTCAAAGAAGTGGGTTCATTCGATCATTTAGATGTACTTGATTCTACAGATGTTACAAATGAAGATGTTGCAGACGTATTTGCATTCCCTGCTGATAGAGTTTTTGGATTAGCTCAAAATGAAGCATTAGCTAATCTAGATGCTAAAAAAATGGCAACTGATGTAGGTGGTTTTAGCGATTATGATAATGGTCTTGGAGGTAATTTCAATGTTGATGGTAATTATTTAGCTTTTCCTCTAAATATAGAGACTTTAATCAATTTTGTAAATACATCAAATGCAGAAGCACATGGAATTGATTTATCAAAGACTATGGAATTCAGTGAACTTGGATATAGAGATATGTTAGTTAAAGTATTTGATGCTTGGTTTGGTGTTGCTTTTACTAATTCAGTAGGAATTGAGTTACTAGGTAGAGATGATTCAGGTAAGTTATATAGTGATATGACAAAAGATTTTTCAGATCTTAGTAAAGAACAACAAGACCTTTTTGAAGTTTTATTCAATTATTGGAAGAAACATAATGATGCTAGTACTGATCTATGGGATAAAGAAGCAATTGGAGGATATATGGATTCAGAATTTACCAGTGGCGGAAATAACGCTATTCGTTTAGAAGGTCCATGGGCAATAGCAGGTTTATCAGAGATAAGTAATGATGGTAAAGATCTTGATATTATGCCTATTAATCGAGTTACTGTTAATGGTAAACCATTAAATCATTGGAAGAGTGGATGGGGACTTGGTGTCAATGCAAGAATTGAGGACGATAAAGATAAAATGGCACTTGCTCAAGCAATGATAGAAGAAATCGTTAATACTGATTACGCTATAGATTTATTCAAGAATACAGGTAAAATATTAGAAAATGTTGATATATCAGTATATGAAGAGTCAGATTTGGGAGAAATGGATAAAAAGGCTATATCAGCTGTTATCGAGTCATATAAAAATGCTCCAGCAAGACCATTGTTTACTGAATGGGGTTCAGTATGGTCTACATGGGAAAACGCTGTATTATCATGGTCAGCTGTCAAACCAGAAACTGCTGAAGAGGCGTATGCAGAAGTAAAAGCTGCTTTTGAAGCTATGATGACTAATTTTTAAGTAACCAAAATACATAATTAAAGAGAGGTTAGTTATAATAGTCTCTCTTTAATTTTAGGTGGTGTTATATTTGAAAGGCTATACTAGATTACCTAAGAGACATTTATATCTGATAATATCCGTACTTGGGATATTGATTTTTTTATTATCATTGGAAATCATGATGAAAGTGAAAGATATAAATATCTATAATGACTGGCTGAATGATAATAAACAATATGCTGGAACTAATACCACTAAAACAGAATTATTTAACATATATGTATCAATGAATTTATCCATGTATTTTCAAAGGATAATCGTTCCTATGGCATTGGGAATCCATACTTATTTATCTTATGCTAAGATAAGAATCAATAAGTTATTTGTATTTATATGGACAGTATTATTGATAGGATCTGTTTTATATACTATTGTGGGTCTAGAAAATTATACAATATTTACTTATATGTATATTGCTTTATATATTATAGTGATATTCACCATTCTATCATTGCTGACAGTTATAGATAAAAGTGAAAAATCCTGAAAGGTGTGGTATCAACTTGAAAAGAATCAACGAATTTCTATATGACGATATTGGTAATACTTATGATAGAAAAAATTTATATCTAAAAGAAATCGCTCAACTATATGATGAATACGATAAAACTAAAGATAAAAAAGCATTAGATAAAATAAAGAAATTAAGACAAAACAAACAGAATCATCCATACATAATAAAACTCAATGATTATTTACATAAGGAAAAGAAATTCAATAGTTCAATACAAGCTAAGAAGAGTAAATATATAGAAACTCTACCAAAAAATCTATCTGGTAAAATGAAGCAATTGAAAGTCAGATTATACATAAGTGGACTTAGAAAAGATTTTTATAAGGAATTTGTAGATATTAGTTATGAAGCACAATATGAATATGAAAAAGCTATTATTGAAGTAAATCAATTACCATCAATAATAGAACATCTTGATATTAATGAAAATGAACTAAAGACTATAAGAAATAGAAAAGATGTAAGTAATGAAGATAAAGCAAAATCAAAAGAAGATTTTAATGATTATAGAAAAAAGGAAAAAGAAGTTTTACAGAATGATATTATTAAGCTAAAAAAGAAGAGAAAAGATAGACAGATTTCGAAAAAAGCTTTAAATGATGGTATTAGTGAATTAAAAATCCAATATAAAGCGAATATCAGTGTTAAATCATATGAATTACCTGAAAAAAATAAGAATGAATTAATTAAAAACAAGAAATTTGAGATTAACAGTAATTCCAAGAGAAAAAGAATAGTTCTTAATGCAAATATCTCGGATTTAAGACGAAAAACACCAGTTGAAGTAGAAAATAAAATTCCTTATAAATGTTTCTTGACTTTTTTAATACCAGGTTTAGGTCAATTACTTAACAAGCAATATATAAAAGCAGCGTTATTTTTATTAGTAAGTTTTTTTGTTTATGTGGTAGCAATACCATATGCGTTAGGTTTTGGTAATTATCAAGGTAACGGAATTGCGGGTCTTGTATCTCTAGCTCAAGGAGGCAGGAAGATTGATAAGTCCTTAATATTCTTGATTGAAGGTATAATAGCCATATTTCTTGTGGTCATTGCAGTTATATTGATTTATATATCTTTTAGAGATGTACATAGTGTGGAAAAGAATAAGATAAAGGGAATTCGTCCAAACAATTGGTTTGAAACCAAAACATGTATTTCAGAAGAAGGATTTCCTTATATAGTTTCACTACCAGCACTGTTAGTTACTATTTTTATTGTTTTAGTTCCTATAACAACGGCAATATTATTATCATTCACTGGAATGGATCCAAAACATCAATCTAAGTTTTCATGGATTGGTTTGAAAAACTATAAGATGATAGTTCTGGGAGAAGGAATTGCCGGTTCAGCGTTTTGGTTAATATTGTGGTGGACTATAATTTGGACATTAGTTGCAACTTCATTAGCGATTTTGATTGGCTTCTTCTTAGCTATTCTAGTTAATAATGAAAGGATTAAAGGCAAGGTCATATTCAGATCCATTTATCTATTACCTTGGGCTGTTCCTGCATTTATAACTATAATGTTTTTTAGTATCATGTTTTCGCCTAATGGAGCTTTAACAGATATAATATCCTCTTTATTTGGAAGACATATTGTAGTGAAAAATGATCCGAATCTATCAAGGATTACTATTATATTAATACAAGCTTGGCTCGGTAGTTCATACATTTTTTTACTATCTACTGGAGTACTACAAGCGATACCAGGAGATTTATATGAAGCTGCAGTCATAGATGGTGCTACTGCATGGCAAAAACTAAAACGAATAACACTACCTATAGTACTATTTCAAACTGCGCCATTACTTGTTGGACAATATACATTTAATTTCAATAACTTCTCAATAATATATTTGTTTAATAGTGGTGGACCATTTAATCCAAGTAAATATGGTAATCTGGCTGGAACAACGGATTTACTGATTTCATATATTTTTAAATTAACAACGGAAAATCAATATCAGGCTATTGGAGCAGCGATAACAGTATTTATTTCTTTAGGGTTAATGCTATTTGCATTCATAGGTTTTAAGAACTCTAAAGCATTTAAAGAGGAGAAATTATAAATGGGAATATTCAAGAAAAAGAATGACTTATATTTATCTGATAAACAACCTTTAACATTAGTGGGCAAAATAGGATTATTACTATCCTATATTGTGTTGATTATTTGGTCATATGCTATCCTATGGCCTTTATTTCAAATGGTTGTATCAGCTTTTAACGGTGAACAAGGGAAAAACTTGATGCTTAATGGAAATTTTGAGTTTTCTTTTAAACACTTTGAATATTTATTTAATGAAACCTTGTATCTTAGATGGGTAGCTAATACCATATTTATCGCTATCACAACTGCAATCCTAACATTGATTATTGTTTCATTTACTGGATTTGCTTATTCAAGGTATAGATTCAAAGGTAGAAAAGCTTCCCTTATGACTATTATGCTAATACAAACTATTCCTGCTTTTGCAGGTATTACAGCATATTTTACAATGCATTCAATTATTTCATCAGTCGTTCCATCGTTTTCTAGACAGATGATGTTGATACTTATCTATTCTGGAGGTGGAATCGCAGGTAATACATTTATTTTAAAAGGATATCTTGATTCAATATCTACAGAATTAGATGATGCAGCTAAAATTGATGGGTGCTCTAATATGAAAGTGTACAGATTAATTATTATGCCAATTGCACGACCAATGCTGGCAATCATAGCTTTGTGGTCATTTATTGGCCCTTTCATGGATTATTTATTACCAAAAGTATTACTGACTAGCCCTGAATCGTATACTCTTGCTGCAGGTTTATTTACACTTGTTAATAATGAAAGGTCCTTGAATCAACCGGCATTCGCAGCTGGAGGATTACTAACAGCAGTACCTATCGTTATTATGTTTATAGTCTTGCAGAAACAGCTGGTATCAGGATTGTCAAAAGGTTCGGTAAAAGGTTAATTAGATACTATATTAAAATAATCTATACATAAATTAGGAGGCAATATGAAAGTCGAATTAAATAATATTGGTAAAAAGTATGAAGGCAGAGAGGATTTTACATTAAGAAACATTAATCTGGATATAGAAGATAAAGAATTCTGTGTAATTCTGGGACCTTCTGGATGTGGTAAGACTACATTACTTAGAATGGTTGCAGGACTGAATTCTATTACTGAAGGAGATCTTCTTTTTGATGGTATAAGAGTCAATAAAGTAGCTCCGAAAGATAGGGATATAGCAATGGTTTTTCAATCTTATGCATTATATCCACATATGACTGTATATGACAATATGGCCTTTTCTCTATCCATGAGGAAAGAAAGGAAAAAGGTCATACATGATAGGGTTATGGAAGCAGCGGAGGTTCTTCAGATAAAGGATTATCTATATTCCAAGCCATCTGATATCTCAGGAGGACAGAGACAGCGTGTTGCATTAGGAAGAGCTATGGTTAGAAAACCTAGTGTGTTTCTAATGGATGAACCACTATCCAATCTTGATGCAAAACTAAGAGAGCATATGAGGGTTGAACTTGTTCGTTTACATAAAACATTAGGTACGACTTCTATCTATGTAACACATGACCAGACGGAAGCAATGACAATGGCTACTAAGATAGTTCTTATGAATGGTGGGAAAATCCAACAGGCAGGAAAACCTGAAGAGTTCTATAACAGACCAAATAACATATTTGTTGCTAAATTCATCGGTTCACCAACAATGAACATGATAAAAGGGAAAATGATCAATGGCATGTTCGTTTCGGATGATGAAGCTATCAAACTAAGACCAATAGAAGAAGATCTGGAGTTTTTGAACCCTTATGAAAATAAAGCAGTTACAGTGGGATTAAGACCAGAAAGATTCATTAATGGTGAGGGGTTAACAGATACATTTGAATGTATTATAGATGTGATTGAAATGCTAGGAAAAGAAAAGATACTTTATACTAAGACCAAAACAGGGAAAGACATTATTATATCTACACCAGGACATTATGAATACAATGAAGGAGAGCACCATAGATTTGGTTTTGATTTATCTGCAATACATTTCTTTGACAGTGAAACACAGAATAGAATCAATTAATAATGAAAGGAAAGAGATATGTATAAGAAACTTGTAATCGTTATTATTGTGCTGTTTATGTTTAGCGGATGTACAAGTGCTAAAGATGGTTTAAGTAAAAATGATAGAGAAGGTATATGGTATGAAATATTTGTCAGATCTTTTGCGGATAGTAATGGAGATGGTGTAGGAGATATAAAAGGACTTGTAGACAAATTGGATTACTTGAATGACAATGATCCTTCTACAGATGATGATTTAGGAATTGATGGTATATGGTTGATGCCTATTAATCCGTCACCATCTTATCATGGTTATGATATTACAGATTACTACGAAATAAATACTGATTACGGTACACTTGATGATTTTGAACTTCTAATTGAACAAGCTCATAAAAGAGGTATAAAAGTAATTATGGATTTAGTTGTTAATCATTCATCTAAAGACCATCCTTGGTTCAAGGAAGCCATTAGTGATGAGAATAGTGACTATAGAGATTATTATGATATAGTCTCAAAGGACTCAGAAGGCTACAATTTTAACAAACAAGTTTGGGGACACAAAGTGTGGAATAAAATCGGCAGCAACTATTACTATGCCATTTTCTGGAATGGAATGCCGGATCTAAATTATAATTCAGAGGCTTTAAGAGAAGAAGTTATAGATATAGCAAAATTTTGGTTGGAAAAAGGTGTAGATGGTTTTAGAATCGATGCAGTTCCACATATTTTCGGAAGTGGAGAATTACCAAGGAATGAAAGTCATGATGATAAAATTCAAGATTGGTGGAATGAATTTGATACTTCATTAAGGAATATCTATCCAGACTATTATTTGGTAGGTGAAGTATGGGAACCAATTAATACTAGAGCATCTTATGCTAAATATTTTGATACCACATTCAATTTCGACCTTAGTGGAAATAGTATATTGGGTATGGTAAAAAATGAAATAGATATTAATGGTAAAAACAATGAATTCAATAACCAATTAGAGAAGATTTACACCAAAATAAATGAGTATAGTGATAATTTTATTGACGCACCCTTTCTATCAAATCATGATATGCAAAGATCAATGGACTATCTAAATGGAGATTTATCAGATATGAAACTTGCAGCATCCATATATATGACGTTACCAGGTAACCCATTCATATATTATGGTGAAGAGATTGGAATGAAGGGAAATAAACCTGATGAAAATATACGTGAACCTTTTATATGGGGAGATAATGATAATTACCAGACATCGTGGGAACCTTTAAGTTCAAATGAAAATACACCTAATGTAGTGGAACAAGATAAGGAAACAGATTCATTACTTAACTATTATCGAACAATAATTAGAGTTCGTCAAAACAATAGGGCATTAATGTCAGGAGAATTCAGAGGGATTGAAACTCATAATCAAAAAGTAGTTGCATATGAGAGAAATTATCAAGATGAATCATTAGTAGTTGTACATAATCTATCTTCTGAGGATATAGAGATCTATAAAAAAGAATTAGAAAAAAAATTCAAATTAGATGAAGTAATATTTTCTAATCCTCAAGAACCAATAATAAAAGACAATATCATAAGATTATCGGGCAAAAGTACGACAATCTTTAGAGTTAAATAATCTATTAATATAATTTACTAGAAAAAAATTATTATAAACAGCAGGAGGGAAAAACTCAATGGATGTAGCAGCAATATACCATGAAGCAAAAAGCAAATATGCTTATGCATATGATAATGAGACTTTACATATTAGAATTAGAACAGCGAAAAATGATGTTGATAAGATAAAATTAATATACAAAGATCCATTTTATTGGAATATAGAAAATGAAAATAATAAAGATAAGGAATTGAAAGAAGATCTATCAAGTGTACCTATGATAAAAGAACATTCTACAGGGCTACATGATTATTGGATCTGTGAGATAAGACCAGATTGGAAAAGAGTTAAATATACTTTTCTAATTGAAGATAGGAAAGCAAAAATTATTTTTGGTAGTAGAGAAATAATTTATCTTGATAAAGAAGATGATGAAAGAAGATTATATGATCTAAATAATTATTATAATTTCCCTTACATCAATTATGAAGATGTTTATGAAGCTCCAGATTGGGTACAAGATACAGTATGGTATCAAATCTTTACAGAGAGATTCTCCAATGGAGATAAATCAATAGATGAAGACAATGTATTGGAATGGGGAAGTACAGATAATGTATCTAATGACATGTTCTTTGGAGGAGATCTGAGAGGTGTCATCAATAAATTAGATTACATAAAAGATATGGGTTTTACAGGAATATACTTCACGCCAATATTCAAAGCTCCTACCAATCATAAATATGATACAGAAGATTATTATTCAATAGATTCGCATTTCGGAACCAATGAGGTATTTAAAGAGCTTGTCCAAGAAGCCCATAAAAGAGGTATTAAAATAATGCTGGATGCAGTTTTTAACCACTGTGGATGGTTACATCCTTATTGGCAGGACGTAATTGACAAGGGAAGAGAATCTAAATATTATGATTGCTTTTTCATAAATGGAGACACACCTATTAATTATCCTGTAGACGGTAATAATAATCCTAAAATAAATGATATGAC
Organism: Vallitalea longa; assembly: GCF_027923465.1. Lineage (NCBI taxonomy): Bacteria > Bacillati > Bacillota > Clostridia > Lachnospirales > Vallitaleaceae > Vallitalea > Vallitalea longa. The sequence continues at coordinate 13,534 of NZ_BRLB01000010.1, read as the reverse complement.
ATATGATGATATAACGAGCTTGAATTTTGCTACTTTTGCTTTTACTCCATTAATGCCAAAATGGAATACCGGAAATGAAATAGCTAGAGAACATTTGATAGGGGCCGCTAAATATTGGATAGAAAACTACGATATCGATGGATGGAGATTAGATGTGTCCAATGAAGTATCTCATCAATTCTGGAGAGAGTTCAGAAAAGAAGTAAAAGGTGTTAAGAAAGATGTTTTCATTTTAGGAGAGAATTGGGATGAAGCCTATCCTTGGCTTAACACAGGACAATTTGATTCAGTAATGAATTATGAATTGCTTATGGCTATTTGGTCTTTTTTCGGACAGAATACCAATGATAATATACATATAAAACCATCTAAATTTATAGAACTAATAAATAGAGTACTTGTTACTTATCCTAAGAATATTTTGAAAAACATGTTTAACTTAGTTGATAGTCATGATACAAAAAGAATATATACGGTTTGTCATGAAGATACTGATAAAACTAATTTGGCATTTCTATTCCAGTTTACTTTCCCAGGAACACCAAGTATATATTATGGTAGTGAAGTAGGAATGAGTGGTGAAAATGATCCTAACAACAGAAAATGTATGGTATGGGATGTTAACAAACAAAATGATAAGATTAAAAATCATCTAGAATCATTAATAGAACTTAGAAAGTCATATAAAGCTTTTACTAGCACTGATATTACATGGCTTGATTATGATGATGATAAAGAATATCTTATCTATAAGAAAAAAGATGATGGGCAAGAGATATATTTTTTAATTAATAATGGTGATAAAGAGATTTATGTAAAATTGCCACAAGAACTTGTTAATGAAAAGGTAATGGATATTTATAATCAAAAAGGTATTATGTTAACTGATGAAGTAATAATGAAAGAGAAATCTTTTTTAATATTTGAAAAAGAATAAATTTATTTTAGTGATAATAATATAGTATAATAAAACTAAAGGAAGTAAGTTTTATATTTACACTAATCTGTATAATCCACTAGAGTTTTATTATCATCAATTTAATAAGTTAAATCTCTCTTTAATATTAAGAAAATGAGTTGAATCAATTAATGTTGATTCAACATATATAGGTGATATAATGAAAAAAGTTACGCTAAAGGATATTGCCAGCCGTGCAGGTGTATCCATTGCAACAGTTTCATATGTACTAAATAATAAGACTAATCAAAAGATAAGTAAGGAAATAAAGGAAAAGGTTCTGGAAACAGCTTATGATCTAAACTATGTTCCTAACATAGCGGCAAGAACTCTTGTAAATAAAAAATCTTCTCTTATGGGGATTGTTATCATTAAAAATGATAATGAGAAACCTTGGGAAAAGTTTTTATACCTAGATTTTATAGAGGCGATTGTAAAAATCATGAGTAGGAATAATTATGACATCATTTTAAGTACCGTTAGCGTTTCAAGACCTAAAATTGATATTGTACCAAAGAGAGAAATAGAAGGAGTATTTTTGATTAATGTGAGGGGAGACATATTTTATAAGTTGTCAACTAAGATATCAGCACCTCTCGTTATAGTTGATAGCTTAATTGATGATACCTATTTTTATAAAATAAATTGGAATATAGAAAAAGCAGTAGCTTCTATCAAAAAGAATTATAAAAAAGAAGATCTATTTCTTGTAACCAACAAGTTTAATAACAAGAGTTTTATGGAATATATTGAGAAAACTTTTAAAAGAGAACTTGTTTATGAAATGGATTCTGTTGAGGGATTAAAAAAATTCCTAGAAGAGAATAAAGATAGAAAAGGTATTATTGTAAATGAATTCATTGGACAAATTGCAACTAGATTCATTGACAAGAACAATATCACTGTTATATGCATATGTGGAAGCGAGTATTTAATAGAAGATAGTGTTAATAAAATAGTTTTCAGCAATAAAAAGAAAGCTTCTGTAGCCTGTAGTCAGTTGATTGAATTGATTAATAAAAAGTATGATAGGAAAAAGGATATTTATATAAACCATGATTAAATAAGGTAATGTGAAATGAAATATATGAATCGAGTGAAGGATATTTTTATAGGGGTAATAGTGAAGTATATTGCTATTTACCCTATAATTTTTTTATGAAAATAATTATTTTAAAGAGAAAAATATATATTACCTTATGTATATATTATACTATAAATATAATAAAATTAATAGACTACCATTATTTGAGTTAATCTCGTATAATTGGACTCAACACATTTAAGGAGGACAAATAATGAGTTATTCTATTTTTGAAGGAACTATGGCGGATATGACATATACACAAGTGGAAGAAGCAGCTTCTAAAGGAACGATTGTATTTTTTCCAATAGCTGTCATTGAAGAACATGGACCGCATATGTGTTTAGGTACAGATGTTTATGGAAGTTATGATGTGACTTTTAAAATCAAACAGAAATTGAATGAAAAGGGTATTGATTCAGTTATTGTACCACCGTTTTATTGGGGAATTAATCATTTAACAAGTGCATTTACAGGGTCATTTACGTCAAAGGAATCTACAATGAAAAATATGCTAATAGAAATAATTCTGTGTTTGAAAAAGTGGGGATTCAATAGAATTATACCTATCAGTGGTCATAATGATTATTTACATAATAAGGTTATAATAGAAGTAGCTAAAGAATGTATGTCGAAACACAATATTAATGTGCATATACCATTACAAGATAATATGGTTAAGTTACATGGATATACTGGTAAAGAAGATTATTTGTTGTCAATTGAGAGCGAGATTGAGATTGAAGAAGAGGATTATGTAGATATTCACGCAGGCAGTTATGAAACAAGTTATATGATTAATGAATATCCAAAATTGGTTGACCAAGAATTAGCCAAAACTCTAAAACCAACAGAAGTAACTGAAAAAGATTTTTCAGTTCTATTCAAGGGGGGAGAAGTTTCAAAAAAATTGATACCTAATGGATATTGTGGCAATCCTTCAAAGATAAATTTATCAAAAGCAAAGGAAATTAATGATTGTATTGTAGGTTATATTACGGATGCTATTGAACAGTTGGTCAAATAGAATGACGTATATAGTTGAGCTAAAAGGTATTATTGTAAATGAATTCATTGGACGAATTGCAACTAGATTCATTGACAAGAACAATATTAGTGTTATATGCATATGTGAAAGCGAGTATTTATATAGAAGATGGTGTTAAGAAAATTGTTTTCAGCAATAAAAAGAAAGCTTCTGTAGCTTGTAGTCAGTTGAATTAATTAATAAAAAGTGTATTTATGTAAACTATGATTGAAAAAGGTAATGTGAATTGGAATATATGATATGAGTGAAGGATATTTTTATAGGGTGAATAGTGAAGTATGTTGCTATTTGCCCTATATTTTTTATGATGAAAATTAGTAAAAGAGAAAAAGGTATTTAAATGAATTATATACCTTAAAGATGGATATAAAAGAGATGATAATAACAAGGAGGTAATTATTGAATAAGCAAATTTAACATAGGCTGAGGGAAATATCAGAATATTAAGCAACAATTAAACAAATAAAATATTATTATGTATATATTTGACAAATTAAATTGTGTTATGTTGTATAAATGTTTTTTGTTTGATATGATAGTTGTATAGAGTTTGATAATACATATAATGTATATTAGTGGAAATTGCAATTTTTAATGGAATGAAGAAAAACTTTGATAGGATCTATGGTGAATTCTTAATTCAACTATACAAGAGGAGGATAAAAATATGAAGATTACTATTGAAATGAGTAAAGGTGCTTATGAAATAGCAAAAAAAGTATATTCAGGACAAGTGACACGAAGTGAAGGAAAGTTTGAGATAAATAAGACTACTGGCATGAATGTGGGTTCAGCACAGGCTTTTATTACTATATTTTTGGCTATGATGAATGGAGAGGAATATAAAAGAGCATTTAATAATGATACGAATAAATTTCTGTTAGAAAGCATCAGGAAGGATTATGGTGAGGATTCTTTTAAAAATGCTTTAGATGCAGTTCAAAAACACATTGAGTATTATTCTACGCTAGAAAATAGAAATTTAACAGGGCTACAAGCTATTATAAATCAGATGAAGTAGTTTTGTTTTTAAGTATATTGCTAATTAACCAACTACCCATTAGGCTAATAATATGAAGTTAAATAAAATGTAGATAATGTTAATTGGATATACCTTAAGAGAAACTATGGTTTACAATAGAATAATTAAAAACAGGATAATAATTTTGTTCCTGACATCATGAATTTTAAGGAGGTAATGTACTTGATAGATAGTAATAATATACTTGAAATGCACGCAAAATGTTGGGATTATCTAATTAATATTCAGAAGTTAGATGAAACTTTTTACTTTGTGACAAGAAAGATTAATAATTTTGAATAGATTCGAACAAGGATACTCAAGAGTGTAAAAAATCAAATATACAACAAAAAGAAATATATTACATATGCCTAATATATTTCTTTTGCTATCCTTTTACGGATTTATTTTATTCAAATGCAATAAAGTAGTAGAATGTATTATGCGTAATGTATTAATTTTATAAAAAATATCATAAAAATGCATTGACATTACTCAAAATGAGTATTATACTAAACACATAGTAATTTAGTTGACACAAAAATAATTATATATATAGATTAGATGCATATATTTATACTTTTGAATACTCAATTTGAGTACTGTAATTATTCTCATAGAAAAATAAAGCTAAGTATTATCAATTTTTATGCTTACTAAATTGATTTTTACAATAATATAAAAATAGGTAAGAGATATTGATACATTAAATAGGAGGTTAAATATGAACATTATATATGGTTCTTATGAGGATTTAATTAAAAGAATATCAATTATTAGGCTAAGATTAGAGTCTTATAAGAAAGAAAAAGACTTGCTGTTAAAAGTAATAAATAATAAAAGAGAAGGCAATCTGGTATTTAAGGATGAAAAAATATCTTGCAAAAGTTACTTGAAAGACATGAGAATAATAGACTCTCATATATTATTACATGAAGAAGAGTTAACTCGTCTTCAAAAAGAAAAAGAAAATATTGATACTATAATGAGTCAGCTACAAGGTAATAGAGAGAAGATATTTTATCATAGAGTTATACAGGGAATGACTCAAGAACAAACGGCTGAGGAAGTATATCTATCAGTGAGGCAGGTACAGAGACTTGAAAAAACTATACATTTATAAGTTCCATAATAATATTATTTATATAATTATTTATAAAAATCATATTACAAAAAATATAAATTATAATACAGAATGACTTTCCATAACTTCAAATATTGTGGAAGGTTATTTTTTTTATGATGTATATTAATATCATTAATGTATATGAATAGTTTTTTTAATAAAATACTTCGTGTTAATGTCGTGTCCCTCCATGCTACAATAACCTTAATCCCATAAAACTTGAAAAAGGAGGTCACACCAATGAATAATCTTGTCACACAAAAAGAATTCTATAAAGCAATGCAAAAAGTCACCAAAGAGACCAATGACTTAACCATTGCTATGACAGAAACCAAGACATTAATTAGAGATTATAATGGACTTAGACAAGTAATTAACGATGTTGATGATAGAGTACAGAGACTTGAAGATTATGCAAATAGTAAGAAATCATATAGAGAATATGTTGGCTGGATAGTAGGTTTAGCAGCTACTATATTAGCAGTAATAAGCAATATAAGATGAAATTCTAGATACTCAACAGAAAGGAGGTTTTTCCATGAAACAAATACTTAAAAAATTAACCAACACCAAAACGGTCTTAGGAATAACAAGTGCAGTCATATTAATATTGACAAACCTTGGCTTAGAAGTAAATAACCAACAGATAATGACAATCATAAAAGCTTTATGTACAATAGGAATTTTATTAGGAATAATGAATGACGGCGGTATGAAAACAACAGAATGGAATCATTGATGATTAAATCAATATTACAAACTATGCTAACAGAAAATTAATTGTTAATTAAATATGTGTATAATATTATAAACAAAATAAATAAAGTTTCTCATTTATAACATTGACAAACCAATAATTGTTTTATATACTAACAGTTAGCTACAAAAGTAAATGAGGTGCTTTAATGGAAGATAAAAAAATCGGTTTTCAATTAATGATTTCAGGACATCTAATAAAACGTGAACTAGACAGGACACATGAAAAAGTTAAACTTAAAGTATTAGGCGAACAAGGTAATCTTTTCCATACCGATACAAGAATCATTTCATTTTTAGCTAGAAATAATGATAAAGAAATTTATCAAAAAGACATAGAACATTTTTTGTCATTAACCGCACCGACAGTTTCAAATAAGCTACGTACCCTAGAAGAAAAAGGACTTATAAAAAGAGTTTACTCTAAAGAGGATACGAGACTAAAACAAGTGATACTAACAGAAAAAGCAATTGATATAGATAAAAGAATGACAAGTGAAATAGCCATTTTTGAAAATAGAATCACTAGAGTATTATCTGAAAAGGAACAAGATCAATTAATCCATACACTAAATAAGATTAAACAAGAATTTCAATAAGAAAAATAGTCGCTAATAAGCGACTTTTATTAATAAATCAATAGTTAGGTTCAAAACTATTAGCATCAAAACTAAAAATGTTATTTATATGAAGCAATAAACTAGTAGATAAAAAAATAGAACTAATATATATAACACAACTTTCCTACCTATAATTCTTTTAACTAACTTAACTGCATAGAATATTGAGGTGTGAAAGTTTGGTATAATATCTTCTAGTTTGCTACAAGTAAGGTTAGGAGGAGAATTATGACAAAAACTTTAATAAAATATGTAAAAAATTATAAGAAATCAACTTTTTTATCAATACTATTTGCAGCAATGGAAGTCGTAACTGATATCACTATACCATTATTGATGGCAGCTATCATTGATAAAGGAATTGAAGCGAGAAATATTTCCCAAATCTATTTATATGGGGGAATAATGATTATAGCAGTACTAGTAGGATTATTTAGTGGAGCAGCTGCTGGAAAATTTGCAGCTAATGCTTCTTCAGGATTTGCACGTAATCTTAGAGATGCCATGTTCGTTAATATACAGGATTTCTCTTTTTCTAATATAGATAAATTCAGCACTGCTGGACTTGTTACGAGAATGACAACAGATGTAACCAATGTGCAGAATTCATATCAGATGGTAATTAGATTGTGTGTCAGAGCTCCACTTATGCTGATATGTGCACTGATAATGTCTGTAATTATAGCACCTCAGGTCAGTATTATATTTTTAATAGTTATAGTGTTTCTTTCTATTGCTCTTTTTACGATTATAAAATCTGTCATGCCTATATTTACTAAGGTATTTAAAGGATATGATAAATTGAATGCAAGTGTTCAAGAAAATGTTACTGGAATAAGAGTTGTAAAAGGATTCGTACGAGAGAAATTCGAAAATGAGAAATTCATTAATGCCGTAGATAATCTATATAAGAAATTTGTAAAAGCCGAAGGAAGGATAGTACTAAACAATCCTATAATGATGTTAGCAATATATAGTTGCATATTGGCAGTTTCATGGATGGGAGCTCATCTTATAGTTGGAGGATCACTTACTACAGGTGAACTTACAAGTCTGTTTACATATATTATGAGCATATTAATGAACTTAATGATGATTTCAATGCTATTTGTTATGATAACAATCAGTATGTCCAGTGCTAAGAGAATCACTGAGGTACTTGATGAAGAAACTGATATCAAAAATCCTGAAAATCCAATAATGGCAGTAAAAGATGGTAGTGTAGAATTTAAGCATGTTAATTTTACATATAAAAAAGATAGCATTAAAAATGTTCTGGATGATATTAATTTTTCAGTTTCATCTGGAGAAACAATAGGTATCATTGGTAGTACAGGTAGTTCCAAAACAAGTCTAGTAAGTCTTATAAGTAGATTATATGATGTAAACAGTGGTACTGTTAGCGTAGGTGGTCTTGATGTAAGAAAATATGACCTGAAAGTATTGAGAGATGAGGTAGCAGTAGTTCTCCAGAAGAATGAACTGTTTTCTGGTACGATATTAGAGAATTTACGTTGGGGTAATAAGGATGCAACATATGAAGAGTGTGTACAAGCTTGTAAGATGGCATGTGCAGACGATTTTGTACAAGCTTTTCCAGATAAATATGAAACATATATTGAGCAAGGTGGTTCCAACGTATCTGGAGGGCAAAAACAGCGTCTTTGTATAGCAAGGGCATTACTAAAGAGACCAAAAATACTTATATTGGATGACTCAACAAGTGCAGTAGATACAGCTACTGATGCAAGAATCAGAAAAGCATTTTTAGAAGAAATACCATATACCACAAAATTTATAATAGCTCAGAGAATTTCAAGTGTAAAAGATGCGGATAGGATAATCATAGTTGATGATGGGAAAATAAATGATATTGGTGTTCACGAAGACCTTATAAAAACTAACAAAATATACAGCACCATCTATGAAAATCAAAGAGATAGTAGTGGTGATTTTGATCAGAAGGGGGCTATGTAATGAAGAGACTATTGGGTATTTTATTTCATGATTATAAATTTCATCTATTGTTCGTATTAATTGGGATAATAGGTTCAGCTGTGGCTACAGTAACAGGAACAATGTTCATGCAATCATTGATTGACGATTATATAATACCTCTCACAAAAGTTGATAATCCTGATTTTAGTGGATTGTTTTCAGCTTTAGTAGGTATTGCAGGGATTTATCTTATAGGGATAATATGTGCTTATGTGTTTAATAGGATAATGGTTACAGTAAGTCAGGGAACCATGAGAAAGTTGAGAATAGACCTTTTCACTCATATGGAATCTCTTCCTATTAAATATTTTGATACTCATGCTCATGGAGATATTATGTCTGTTTATACTAATGACACGGATACGTTGAGACAGTTTCTCAGTCAAAGTTTACCTCAACTGGTAAGTAGTCTTATTTCGGTTATAAGTGTTTTGGTAAGTATGATTATTTTAAATATACCTTTGACAGTACTTTCATTGGGAATGGTATTCTTAATGGTTTTGATTTCTTCTAAGATAGCATCAAATACAAGAAAATATTTTGTCAAACAACAACAAGATATAGGTACATTGAACGGTTATATCGAAGAGATGATGAGTGGTCAGAAAGTAGCGAAAGTATTTAATCACGAACAAGAAAATATACAAGATTTCAGGAAACTAAATGAGAATTTAAGAGATAGCGCTGATAAAGCCAATTCCTATGCTAATATTTTAATGCCTATTAATGCACAACTTGGAAATATAAGTTATGTTTTATGTGCTATACTGGGAGGCGTTTTGGCTTTAAATGGTTATGCAGGGCTTACATTAGGTACTTTGGTAACATTTCTGACATTGAATAAGAATTTCAACCAACCAATCGGTCAGATAAGTAATCAGCTTAACGCTGCAATAATGGCAGTTGCTGGTGTAGAAAGAATTTTTAAATTGATTGATGAAGAATCTGAAATAGATAATGGTTATGTAACCTTGGTAAATATAACTAGAGACAATAAGGGCAAGATAGTAGAGACTACTAAAAATACAGGTGCATGGGCATGGAAACATTACCATAAGGCAGATGAAACAACAACTTATGTAGAACTTAAGGGTGATATCATATTAGATGATGTTGACTTCGGTTACAATGAAGAAAAATTTGTATTGCATAACATAAAATTATATGCAGAGCCAGGGCAAAAAATCGCATTGGTTGGTAGTACAGGAGCAGGAAAAACAACTATCTCCAACTTGATTAATAGGTTCTATGATATTCAAGATGGAAAAATACGTTTTGATGGAATTAATATCAATAAAATCAAAAAAGCTGATTTGCGTCGTAGTCTAGGTTTGGTATTACAGGATACTCATTTATTTACAGGAACCATTATGGATAACATAAGGTATGGAAACCTTAATGCTACTGACGAAGAATGTGTAGAAGCAGCAAAACTTACTAATGCAGATAGTTTTATATCAAGATTGCCAAAGGGTTATGATACTCAATTGACTGGTGATGGAGCAAACTTATCACAAGGACAAAGACAGTTGATTGCCATAGCAAGAGCTGCCGTAGCAGATCCTCCTGTATTGATTTTAGATGAAGCAACTTCTAGTATTGATACTAGAACTGAGACTCTAGTGCAAAAAGGTATGGATGAGCTTATGAAGAATCGAACAACTTTTGTAATAGCACATAGACTTTCTACTGTACGTAATAGTGACTGTATCATTGTATTAGAGAACGGTAGAATTATTGAAAGAGGAAGTCATGAACAGCTTATAGAACAAAAAGGGAAATATCATCAACTTTCAATGGGAGCTTAAAAGATTTAAATAATAAGTATAGCCAGTCATTAGCTTAAAAATCAGGTGAATGACTGGCTATTTTTAAAACATTATTTATTTTTTACTATTATAGGTATTTCAATTTTATCACCATCAGCAACCATTTCAAATTCAGTATAAAAGATGGTTTCGCTCGAGTTATTTATATAATTACTTTGTAAAAACACTGTATTTGATTGAATTAAATTACCTTTGTCATCATATATTACATCAGAATAATCATATTTAGATGATGATTCATATTCTGTATACTCTGGTTGATCTATAAGAGAGCCATAACGTTCATAATTAAGAGTTCTATAATATGTCGAATAAAAATTGTCTAGCAAACTAACGATATTATTATATCTTTTAGAGTTGACAATATACAGTGGACTATCAAAAGAGTCTCTTTTAACTCTTGGTATATAAGTACCTTTAGTAATAAAGTTATTTCTTGAAACTTCATTTTTATAAATACTGAATTCCACAATTACGTCATTTTCCAATCTAGTAGAATAAAGTTCTTTCATCCTAGAAAATTTTGCATCGTTAAACGTTAAAAGAAAACTATCATCATTTATTTTAAAAGAAGTGTTCTCAATAACTGGACGAAAAAGTTCCTTAACTTGTTTGTCTATATTGTTAATGTACTTAATTTTTTTGTTATGATTTATAATAAATACTATAATTGATATAAATAATATAAATAATAATATCAGCAAAATTATTTTTATAACAGTCTTATTTTTCCCCATTAACATTCATCCCTTTCAGTTTACTCAGGTACGAATTGATACCCCTCAATTTCTGTATATCTAATATTTTATATTTTAATAGGACTTCAAATCTCCTTCGTCAAAATTATCCATCATTTCATTAAGGTTAGTATTGTGCTCCATTATAGTACTTTTGAAATCGTCCATTAATTCTGCTGAGGGATTGACAGGTGTAAAAAATACATTTAAACATGCAATAACAAGTAGAACGATTACATACAAAGTATAGAATTTTTTCTTGCTATTTTCAATTATATTAATATACTTATCAACATATTTACCTATATATTTACTTAGAAAAACTATAATACCACAAACAATTATTGTTACAGGAAAAGCTATAGATGTTGGAACACCTATTATGTATGCAGGAACAGTTCTCCTAGATGCTCTTATCATAATAGTTATTTCTGTAAAATATGCGATAATCGAATTAACTATTGCTATTGATATTATTACTTTTATTATCTTCATGTAGTTATGAGTATAATTATCCTTTTGGAGATTATGGAAATAGGTGTATAAAAGATAAAAAACACCAATTATGACAACAATATATAGTAACGTTGAGGTAACTGAAAAGTGACCATTAACAAAAAAGCTGAATAATTTATTTCTATAATTGATATCATTACCAATGGTAGCGGGAATACCAAAGAAAGATAAAAGTATATATGCTAATATATTTAATCCTTGAAGCAATGATGTAGTTATAATGTTTTCTAGAGTCAAACCATATGATGTACGAATAATAAATATCAACATAGGTACAAGTAATATTAATGATAATATAAATATTTTTTTGTACAATGGTTTCAAGTCTCTAAGAAAACCTAGAGAAGGAAGTCTAAGTTGTCCTTTATACATAATTAAAGAACAGATGTACGAAATTATGAATATAAGTAAAGGAATCATAAATAAACTATATGAATAGCTAAAACTATTATTTAGTTTAGCGACATAACCTAAATCTGCTCTTTTACCAGTTACAATAATAAGGATTAGGTTCAATATACCTACAACTATACTTGAGCTAATAAGGTAATCATAACTTACATTGATTTTTTTCTTAACTTTTTTAATTATAAATAAAGAAGTCAATACAGAAATAAAAGGTAATATCAATAATATTATTAATCTAACACTTAATACAAATCTTGCTACATTACCTGCTACAGTCATATTTACATTATAAGTATTGAACAATGAGAAGTTGATCAAATCAAATGGATTAAAAGTAATATTAATCTGATCTAAGTCCAGCATAGATAAAATACTATTTATTCCAGTTATATTACCGTTAAGATTCGCTGATAATATAAAACCAAGGATAGAGCATAGAGCTATTAATATGCCATAAGAAATAGCTCCTGTTATAATACCTTCTATTATGTTATTCTTATTCAAAGAATATTTTGCACCATTGAAAAATCTACCTCTAGGTATGTTCCAGAATCTTTTGCCAGTGCCACTATTATTATGGTTTTGATTATATTCATTGTAATCATATTGGTTCTGGTTGCTAGAAAAATTATCATTATCATCAACTTTAGTTCCACATTTACTACAGTATACCTGACCTGGTGATATTGGGTTACCACAATTTTTACAATATTTAATCATAATTCCTCCTAAAATAATACTTATTTATTACTCAACTATTAGCTATTAAAAAATAGTTGGTAAATGAATATATAATATTTAATTATAGCACAAGCCAGTTATTTATAAAGTTTTTTTGTAGATAATTAATTAAATATTAACTTATGTAATTGTTATATATTTATTAATACCTTTTTTGTGATTATAATAAGGAAGTAATTAATTGGGAAAAAGCATAGGTTAAAGTAAATGAAATGAATATAAAATTGTTACTAATAATTTTTTTTTATAAAAACGCTTGACACTTTTATAATAATTTGTTATTATAGTCTCCGACGCAGTTTTGAACAATGAAAAATAAATAGTATATTAGACAACTAAACTTTATTAAATAAAGTTTTTATAAACCCAAGAAATTCCTTAGTAAATTAATGGATAAAGACGATAGTCTATAAAATATAAGCCAGAGCAATCTGGTCAAGATTAAAACTTACACGATGATTTAAGCTAAGCTTAAAAAATCTTAACGATGATTTAAGCTAAGAAATACTAACCTTTGATAATTAAGTTTCGATGAAACTGAAAATCGAAGCTAAGAATTTCTAACCTTAAAAAATCTTAAACATGAGAGTTTGATCCTGGCTCAGGATGAACGCTGGCGGCGTGCTTAACACATGCAAGTCGAGCGAGAAGCTGACTATTGAACCTTCGGGTGATTTAGACAGTGGAAAGCG